>JBEDHF010000076.1:0-3573 GCA_041174245.1 Cyanobacteriota bacterium | reverse complement strand
GAAGGTCTGCAGGTGGCCCTCAACCATCGCCAGCGCGATCTGGCCGCCGCCGCCGCCCTCAGCCTGGAGCGCAGCCTGGAGGCCGCTGCCGCCGATCTCCCCTGGGATTTCTGGACGATCGATCTGCGGGCCGCCGCCCGCAGCCTCGGCGAGATCACGGGCGAGGAGGTGAATGAAGCGGTGCTGGATCGGGTCTTCGCCCGCTTCTGCATCGGCAAGTGAGCCGCTGGTCTGCTGCAGACTCGCGCCATGCACCGCCCGTCAGGTTTCCCCATGCCCCGCCGTCTCGTGGCCCTGCTGCTCCCCATCGGCCTGGTCGTTGCCGCAGGCCGGCCCGTGGCTGCGGAAGATCTGAACAGTTCGCTCGAGCAGATCTGCCAGCCGCTGCAGGAGCTGGCGCAGAGCATCGGCGCTTCGGTGGCGCCGGGCACCAGGGCTGCGGAGGCGATGCGCAAGGAGCTCGCGATCAGCCGCGATCAATACAGAACGCTCTGGGCGCTGCTGAAGGTCACGCCCACCCGCGCCTGCCGTGCCCTTAACTGAGCCCTGATCGCGCTGAGACGACGCTGTGAGCGCCCGGCTTGCCTTCACCCCAGCCCTTGAGGCGCAGCTGCGGCACTGGTTGGCGGAGGACCTCGGCCGCGGCGATCTGACGGCGCCAGCCCTGGTGGGACGACGCGGCCGGGCCGATTGGATCAGCAAGCAGGACGGCATCTTCTGCGGCGGGGTGCTGGTGGAGCCCCTGTTCCGCCTGCTCGATCCGGCGATCGCCGTGAGGCTGCTGGTGGAGGAGGGGGCGCCCGTGCGTTCCGGCCAGCGGCTGCTGGAGCTGGACGGGATAGCGAGCGCCCTGGTGGCCGGCGAACGCACCGCTCTCAATCTGGTGATGCGTCTCAGTGGCATCGCCACAGCGACGGCGGCGCTGGTGCAGGAGCTCGCAGGCACCGGTGTGCGTCTGGCCGACACCCGTAAGACCACGCCCGGGATGCGGCTGTTGGAGAAATACGCCGTGCGCTGCGGTGGCGGGATCAACCATCGCCTCGGCCTCGATGATGCGGCGATGCTCAAGGAGAACCACCTCGCCTGGGCCGGCGGCGTGATGGCGGCGGTAGCGGCCGTGCGGGCCCAGGCCCCCTGGCCGGCTCGGGTGATCGTGGAGGCCGAAACCGCCGCCGAGGCCGAGGCTGCCGTGCAGGCCGGTGCCGATGGCGTGCTGCTCGATGAATTCAGCCCTGCCGCCCTGCAGACGCTGGTGCCGCAGCTGCGGGCTCTGGCTGCCTCCCGGCCGGAGGGTCCGGTGGTGCTGGAGGCCTCGGGGGTGCGCCCGGACGCGCTGGCGGCCTACGGCGCCACCGGCATCGATCTGATCTCCACCAGTGCGCCGATCACCCGCAGCCCCTGGCTGGATCTGAGCATGCGCTTCGCGGCGGTGTCCGGGGCCATCGCGGGGGATGATCGGAACCACTGAACCGCCTGCGGGCGCCCGCCGTTGCCATGCTGACCGTCCTTCAGGCCCTCGAGCGCCAGCTGCGCGCCGCGATGGAGCGGGCCTTTCCGGAGGCGGCCGCCGCAGCGGCAGCGGCCGGTCGGCCCCTGGATCCGCAGCTGGCGCCGGCCACCAAGCCGGAATTCGGTGATCTTCAGGCCAATGGCGCCCTGCCGCTGGCCAAGCCCCTGGGGCTGAAGCCGCGGGCCATCGCCGAGGCGATCGTGGCCCAGCTGCAGGCCGATCCAGCCTTCACCGCCCTCTGCCTGGAGCCCGTGATCGCCGGGCCCGGTTTCATCAACCTCACCCTGCGGCCGGAGCGCCTGGCGGCGGAGATTGCGGCGCGTCTCGGCGATCCGCGGCTGGGGGTGCCGGAGGTTGCGGGCTCGGCGCCGGTGATTGTGGATTTCTCCAGCCCCAACATCGCCAAGGAGATGCACGTGGGGCATCTGCGCTCCACGATCATCGGCGACTCGCTGGCGCGGGTGCTGGAGCTGCGCGGCCATCCGGTGCTGCGCCTCAACCATGTGGGCGACTGGGGCACCCAGTTCGGGATGCTGATCACCCACCTCAAGCAGGTGGCGCCCGAGGCCCTCACCACGGCCGATGCGGTGGATCTGGGCGACCTGGTGGCCTTCTACCGCCAGGCCAAGGCCCGCTTTGATGAGGATGAGGCCTTCCAGACCACCAGCCGCGAGGAGGTGGTGAAGCTGCAGAGCGGTGATCCGGTGTCGCTCAAGGCCTGGGCTCTGCTCTGCGCGCAGAGCCGGCGTGAATTCCAGGCGATCTACGACCGCCTCGACATCCGCCTCACGGAGCGCGGCGAGTCGTTCTACAACCCGTTCCTGCCGGCGGTGGTGGCCGATCTCGAGGCCGCCGGCCTGCTGGTGGTGGACGACGGCGCCGGCTGCGTGTTCCTGGAAGGGGTGAGCGGCAAGGACGGCAAGCCGCTGCCGGTGATCGTGCAGAAGAGCGATGGCGGCTTCAACTACGCCACCACCGACCTGGCGGCGATCCGCTACCGCTTCGGCGCAGCCCCCGATGGCGATGGCGCCCGCCGGGTGATCTACGTCACCGATGCCGGCCAGGCCAATCACTTCGCCGGCGTGTTCCAGGTGGCCCGTCGCGCCGGCTGGATTCCAGAGGGCAGCCGGCTCGAGCACGTGCCCTTCGGCCTGGTGCAGGGCGAGGACGGCAAGAAGCTCAAGACCCGCGCCGGCGACACCGTGCGCCTCAAGGATCTGCTCGATGAGGCGGTGGAACGGGCCGAGGCCGATCTGCGCCGCCGCCTGCAGGAGGAGGAGCGCACCGAAGACGAGGCCTTCATCCAGCACGTGGCCACCACCGTGGGCCTGGCGGCGGTGAAGTACGCCGACCTGAGCACCAACCGGATCACCAACTACCAGTTCAGCTTTGATCGGATGCTGGCCCTGACGGGCAACACGGCGCCCTACCTGCTCTATGCGGTGGTGCGCATCGCCGGCATCGCCCGCAAGGGCGGTGATCTGGAGGGTGGTGAAGCCGGCGGCCCGGCCAGCCTCCAGTTCAGCGAGCCCCAGGAGTGGGCCCTGGTGCGGGAGTTGCTGAAGTTCGATGCCGTGATCGCCGAGGTGGAGGAGGAGCTGCTGCCCAACCGCCTCTGCAGCTACCTGTTTGAGCTCAGTCAGGTGTTCAACCGCTTCTACGACCAGGTGCCGGTGCTCAAGGCCGAGGCCGACGCCCGCGCCTCCCGCCTCGCCCTCTGCCGCCTCACCGCCGACACCCTCAGGCTCGGCCTGGGGCTGCTCGGCATCCCGACCCTGGAGCGGATGTGAGGGCTGGGGCGGGGGGTGCCCCTTGCCGTTCAGATCTCCCAGAGTTCGCTGAGATCGAGCTGCAGCTCAGGCAGCAGGGGTCCGCCCTCAAGCGTGGTGATCCCCTGCAGGCGGACGGGGGCCTCCTGCACGCACCAGTCGCGCGCGCTCCGGGCCCAGCGTTCCAGCTGGAAGGCCAGTCGGTTGTTGCGTCGTCCGGTCTCGCCGCCTGTGGGCGTTCTTTCGATCAGTTGTCCGTCCGCCGTCAGCTCCAGCACGGACTGGGGGTTGGCC
>JBEDHF010000075.1:0-3019 GCA_041174245.1 Cyanobacteriota bacterium | reverse complement strand
CAGGCCCCCAGCAGCCACCAGGCCGCCGCACAGCAGCTGGCCGAGCGCCTGCAGAGCACCGACCGCCAGTGGCGCGCCTGCCAGGGCAACCTGCTCGGCCGCTTCCGCCGGCTGCGCGACGCCGGGGTGCTCGATCTGATCACCTGTGCCGCCACCCACGGCTACCTGCCGCTGCTGCGTCACACCCCGGAAGCCGTGCGAGCCCAGCTGCTGACGGCGGTGCGGGAACACGAACGACTGCTCGGGGAGCGCCCCCGCGGCATCTGGCTGCCGGAATGCGCCTTCTACGAGGGCCTCGACGGCCTGCTTGCCAGTTGCGGCCTTCGCTATGCCGTTCTTGATGGCCATGGCCTGCTGCACGCCCTGCCGCGGCCGCGCTACGGGGTCTACGCCCCGATCTGCGCCCCAGCCGGGGTGGCCTTCTTCGGCCGCGATGGCGCCTCCACCCTGCCGGTCTGGAGCGCCCGCGATGGCTACCCAGGCGATGGCGCCTACCGGGAATTTCACCGTGATCTGGGCTGGGATCTCCCCGAAACGACCCTGGAAGAGGCCGGCATCAGCAGCCGCCGGCCCCTGGGCCTGAAGCTGCATCGGGTCAGCGCCCAGGGCTGCCCGCTCGACGCCAAGCTGGCCTACGAACCGGCCGCCGCCACCGCCCGCGCCGCCGAGCATGCCGGGGCCTACCTGGCCGGGCGGGTCGAGCAGCTGCGCACCCTGGCCGAAACCATGGACCGCGCCCCGGTGCTGGTGGCCCCCTTCGATGCCGAACTGTTCGGGCACTGGTGGTTCGAGGGCCCCCGTTTCCTGGCCGATCTGTTCCGCCAGGCACCGAGCCAGGGTCTGCGCTTCACCCACCTGCGCGGCGTGCTCAGCGAGGCTCCGCAACTGCAGGTCTGCCAGCCGTCCCCCTCCAGCTGGGGTCAGGGTGGCTACCACAACTACTGGCTGAACGACAGCAACGCCTGGGTGGTGCCGGAATGGCATCGCGCTTCCCAGGCGATGGTGCGGCGGGTCAGCAACGGAGTGGCCAACGAGGAGCAGCGCCACTGGCTGACCCAGGCCGGTCGTGAACTGCTGCTGGCCCAGAGCTCCGACTGGAGCTTCATCCTGCGGGCGGGCACCACCACCGACCTGGCCCGGGAGCGGATCCACCGCCACCTCGATCGCTTCTGGCGCCTGCTCGCGGCGATCGACCAGCAGGCTCCCCTGCCCGAGGGCTGGCTGGAGGCCGTGCAACGGGAGGATGGTCTCTTCCCAAGCCTCAATGCCGCCGACTGGGCCCGGTTGCCCGAGACCCCATGAGCCTCAGCACCAGACCCAGCGCAGCCAGCCCGACGCCGATCCCGGCGAGCGAGCAACGACAACGGCTCGAGCAGGCCCTGCCCGCCGGCCATCGCTGGCCTGAAGCCGTGGCTGCGGCCGGCCAGTCCCTGCCCGAACGGGGCGCGCTCCGGGTGCTGCAGCTCAATCTGGGCCGGCTCTGCAACATGCGCTGCAGCCACTGCCACGTGGAGGCCGGTCCCGATCAGGGCCACACCCTGATGGCGCCGGCCGTGGTCGAGCAGTGCCTGGCGGCGATCGAGCGCCTGAAACCAGCGGTGGTCGATCTCACCGGCGGGGCACCGGAGCTGCACCCGGCCTTCCGGCAGCTGGTGCGCACGGCCCGCGCCTGCGGCAGCCACGTGATCGATCGCTGCAACCTGACGGTGCTCGAACTGCCACCGCTGGCCGATCTGGCCGCCTTCCTGGCCGAGCAGGCGGTGGAGATCGTCGCCAGCCTGCCGGCTCCCGAAGCCGATGCCACCGATGGCCAACGCGGCGAGGGCACCTGGGAGCTCTCGATCCAGGCCCTGAAACGGCTGAACGCCCTCGGCTACGGCCATGGCGATCCCCAGCGCCAGCTCACCTTGATGAGCAACCCCTCCGGCACGGAGCTGCAACGGCTCACTCCCTGCGACACGATCCAGTGGAAACGAACGCTGGAAGCAACAGCGGGTGTGCGCTTCGATCGCCTGATCGGCCTCAACAACATGCCAATCGCCCGCTTCCAGGCCGACCTGCACGCCCAGGGGCAGCTCTCCGCCTACCTGGAGCGCCTGCGCGAGGCCTTCAATCCATGCGCCCTGGCCGCTCTGATGTGCCGCGACACCCTCTCGGTGGGCGCCGATGGTCTGCTGCACGACTGCGACTTCAACCAGATGCTGGCGCTGCCCCTGGCAGGCGGAGCCTCCCGGGCGCCGCGCTCGATCGCCGACGTGCAGCCCCACAGCACCGAGGGGTTACCGATCGCCTGGGGCAGCCATTGCTTCGGCTGCAGCGCCGGTCAGGGCAGCTCCTGCGCCGGAGCCACAAGCTGAGATGGGCCTGAACAGCGCGGCTGGCCCTGAACTCATGGCCAGAGCAGCGGCCGAATCAGGCTCAATTCCCGCCCCTGGGAGCTGAACAAGCCCCAGCGCACATCCCAGGGAGCGATGGCAAACAGGCGCACCATCGCCGCCACCAGCTCCGGCACCGTCAGGGTGTTGGTGAGGAAGCCCGTCCACTGGGCCTCGGGCAGGGCGAAGAAGGTGGCGAAGAAATGGCGAAGCTGCGCTTCCTCGAAACGCATCAACTTTTCCAGACCGAATTGGTAGAGGGCATGCTTGCGCCGGAGCTCCGGCGGCCAGAGGGCCTGCCAGGCCTGGCGCGCCACCGTTGCCGACTCGGTGTCCTGGGAGCTCAGGCCAGCTGCGATCGCTTCGGCCAGGGCCGGCGCCCGCCGCAGCAACGCCCCCACCATGTACCCGGAGGCCGGATGCACCATGCTCGCCGCTCCCCCGAAACCAACCACCGGCTGATCGAGATCCGGCAGGGGCAGGTTCATCGGAAACAGGCAGAACTCCTCGTGTTCCACGGACTGCACCGTCACGCCGCGCTGGGCCAGGCGCCGCTCCAGCCGCTGGCGCAGCCGATCAAAAGGAACAGGCGGAGCCAGGGCCAGGGAGGTTTCCTCCACGAAGAAGCGGCCACCACCCAGATC
>JBEDHF010000074.1:0-6023 GCA_041174245.1 Cyanobacteriota bacterium | reverse complement strand
GGGCAAGGACGCCGGGAACTCGGTCAGCGTGGCGATGGGGGTGCTGGCCGGGGTGCTGGCTGTGATGGAGGTCGCCGGAGCATGGGTGCTGGTCCGGGACGGGCTGTGGAGCAGGGTCAAGGTCTTGGAGCCGATGGTCGAGGGATCGCACCCCCCTCTCTCCAAATGGCTGCCTCGCCGGGGGGGCTGGCAACCGTGGAATCACTGAATCTCGACGCTGCCCTGGTCCTGGACAGGTTGATCGGCCCCGGCGGCGGTGCAGGGGGCGTTGGTGGCGGCCACGGTCGCCAACAGGGCCCAGGGGCCCTGATCACGCAGCCACTGCAGATCCGATCGGGGTGTGATCAACAGGTAGCCGGCAAAGCCAAGGCCGTTGATGCTGAAGCCGGCGGCATGTTCACGCTGGCGGCGGATCGTCACGAACCAGTCGCGATCGAACAGCAGGTTGTAGGCGTGACGGGGCTGTTGGTCCTGCTCCGGGCTGCCGAGCCCGAGCTGCTGCGCATGGCGTGCATAGAGGTCCGGTAGGTCGGCGCCACAGCCGCTGGGGTCCTGGCGGGGCGAGATCGCATAGGACCAGGGCAAGGGAGACTGCGTCCCCTCAAGCAGACCCCGGTAGACAGGAGCGAGCGGGCAGCTGGCCTCACCCTGGGCACGGGGCAGCAATTGCAGATGACGGTGCGGCTGGCTGGCGCCGGCGGTGGCGCTGCTGTTGAAGAACCAGAGCCCCTCGGTGTCGGCCATCACGGTCGAGACCGCCTGCCAGTCGCCATGGTCAAGCCAACCAGCCTGAGGCTGCCATTGCTGGGTGATCAACAGCAAGTGCCCCGGCTGAACCGGGTACTTGTTGAGCAGCAGCAGGTGACTGTGACCAAAACGGGCCACCTCCAGCTGGGGATCCCAGGGGAGAAAAGGATTCGGTTTCGGTCCACCGGCCCGGAGATGTTTCGGGGTTGCCGAAACCAGGCGCCGCAGCACGAACGGTGAAAGTTCCGGGAAGCTCAGCAGTTCGGTGCCAAGGGGCACCAGCGCCCCGGAGGCCCTGGCCTCGTCGCTGCGGCGCAGAGCCGCCTGCCAGAAGCGCTCAGCGGCCACCGGAGCGCAACCGGGCCAGGGAGGCACCGGGGTAGAAACGGCCGAGGATTTCGGTGTAGGGGCGACCGGAAGCAGCCAGGCGCTGGGCATCGGTCTGGCTCATGCTGGCGCCGAGAGCACCATGGGCCTCCTGCACGATCTGTTGGTTGGCGGCATACAGACTCTCCACAATGCCTCCCTGATAGCTCAGGATGATGCCGGAGGTCTGGCGGACGGCCTCAAGGCTTCGGGCTCGGATGCCCCGTTCGCCGTTATAGGCCTGCCATCGGGTCGTATCGCCCAGGTGCCAGTGGCGCGATGCCGGTCGTGCCATGTGGGCGAGGGCATAGGAACGGGCGGCGACAGCCTGGGCCTTGAGGGCCTCCAGCGACCAGCTGCTGGGCATTTCAGCGCCAACGACAGCCGCGATATAGCGCTCAAGCGGAAGGTGATTGACCACCAGCCACCCCTGGCCCGAGCGGATCAGACGCAGTCGGCCGGCATAGGGATGGCCCTGGACGAGCAGGTGTTCAGGACGATGGGTCTCCAGCCAGGCCTCGGCCGGGATCTGGGCCAGGTCCTGGGCTGAGAGACTGGTGCCGGCCGCACCCTGGGCGATCAGTTCACCGGATCGCTGGCGCAGCCACCAGGGCCCGGAGGCTGAGAGCACGGGATTCGGCCCCTGGCTTTGCAGGGCGACCCTGATTTCAAGATCGAGCGGAGCACCCGCCGCCGGTTCGATCAACTGACCCCCCGCACGTGTGGTGGTGGCCCGCTGCAGCAACAGACCCTGTCGGTCGGGCTCACCGGACGCTGCAGAAACGGTCGGGGAGGCCAGCAGAGCCGCCTGCAGGGCGTCGCTCTCCTGATGCCGACCGGATGCCCAGCCCTGCAGCATCACCCCTGCGCCAAGGGCCAGCAGCGCCAGCGGCAGGCCCGGCAACCACGGCTTCAGCGTTCGCCAGAAGGAGTGGCTCAGCCGGGGTGTCATGACAAGGCCTGCTCCGCCAAGAGGCGAGCCCAATCGTCAGGGTCACAGCGCTGTTCCCGCCAGGAGATCTGGCCATCCACCAGCACCCGGCCAGGGCCACGCAGGCGAATCAGGCCAGGGCTGACGGCATCACAAACCATGCCACCGCCCTCTGGGGAACACTGCCAACCGCGGACGGAGGGTCGGTTGAGGCGATCGATCCAGTACGGAGCAACAAGCGCATGGGCGGAGCCTGTGACCGGATCCTCAGGAATGCCCAGGCCAGGGGCAAAGAAACGGAGTTGATAGTCGGCAGCCTGGCCCTCGATCAGGGGAACGCCGCTCGCCTGGGGGTCCTGGGGCTGCATCAGCACCAGCCCGGAGCGCCAGGGGGGCGGTAGAACCTCGGCCACAGAGGCGATCGAAGCCAGCGCTGCCCGGTGATCCAGAAGGGCAACGTGATAGCCCAGGGAGGAGGTCCAATAGTGCTCCGGAGCCTGGCCGAGGTGCTGCAGCAGCAGGGCGGCCAGGGCCGCAGGCACGGCCTCCGATTGCAGGGGATGGCTGGGCAACACGATCGAAGCGGTTGGGGGCTGCTCCGGCGAAGTGCAGGCCTGGACCGCCACCTGCAGGGGGCCCGAGCGGCTCTGAAAGACCACGCTCTCGCCAGCCCCCAGGGAACCCCAGTGATGCAGCGCCAGGGTGGCGGCCAGGGTGGCGTGGCCGCAGAGGGGCACCTCACAGGTGGGGGTGAACCAGCGGATCGCCCAGCCCTCACCCCAGGGCACGACAAAAGCCGTCTCGGACTGCTTGAGACTGGCCGCCACCGCTTGCATCCACTCCGGGCAGGCCGGGGCCTCAAGGGCAACAACAGCCGCTCCATTGCCCTGATGGTGATCGGCGGCGAAGGCCTCGAGCAGCAGCAGCGGCAGGGCAGAAGCGAAGGTCATGGATGCTCGTGGCGGAGATCGCGTTCCATCAGGGCCTGCACAGCCTGGCGGGGGCGTTGTCTTCCGTCGACCAAGGCCACCACCTGCTCGCTGATCGGCAGTCGCCAGCCCTCACGCTCGGCCAGACGCAGCACAGCCCTGGCGGTGTTCGGGCCCTCCACCGTGGCTGCAATCCGCTCCAGGGCGGCACTGCTCGAGAGACCCTCAGCCAGAAGCTGACCAAAGCGGTAGTTACGGCTCAGGGGGCTGGTGGCTGTGGCCAGCAGATCACCGAGGCCGGCAAGCCCGTAGAGGCTGCTGGCCTGGCCGCCCAGGGCACGGACGACATTGCCCATCTCCGCCAGGCCGCGGCAGAGCAGGGAAGCCCGGGCATTGGCCCCAAGACCAAGCCCATCACAGACCCCGGCCGCCACAGCAATCACGTTCTTCAGGGCACCAGCCACTTCCGTCCCGAGAGGATCGGGATTGGTGTATAGCCGCAGTTGCTCACCGCTGAGCTGCTCCTGCAGACGGCGAGCCAGGGCAAGATCCCCGGAAGCCAGCACGCTGGCGGCGGGCAGACCGGCCTCGAGCTCAGCGGCCAGGTTGGGACCGCTGAGCACCAGCAGCGACGAAGAGGGAATGATCCGGCCCCACAACACCGATGGCGTGCAGAGACGCTGGGCATCCAGGCCTTTGGTGCAGCTGAGCAGCGGCAGACCCACCGGCCAGTGGCCAGCGAAGCGTTCGATCAAGGGTTCAACGCCAACCATCGACACCGCTGAAACGATCAGATCCTGGGCGGCAAGCAAGGGCACCGGATCACTGCCGTCCCGGCGGGACCAGGTGCTGAGCTGATGCCCCTGCTGGGCAAACAACCGAGCGAGGCTCTGGCCCCAGGCACCCTGACCAAGGACAGCGATGCGAAGTCCCATGCCGGACAGGTCGGAGAGAGGCAGGCGGCAGCCATCATCCGCCATCCGCGGCCATGAGCGGATCAGGCGGCGTAGGAACGCAGCAGCTCGAGTGGAATCCGTTCCAGGGAACGCTCTTCACAGGCCGCCAAGATGACTGGGGGCGCCAGGCCGTCGAGATGGGCCTGGAGCCAGCGGCTGGCACAGACACACCAGTGATCTCCGGGTCGCAGACCAGGGAAACCGAACTCGGGCCGTGGCGTACTGAGATCGTTTCCCTGGGCCTGGCTGTAGCTGAGAAAGGCGGCGGTGACCACGCAACAGACGGTGTGCAGCCCGCCATCACTGGCATCGGTGCGACAGCTGCCATCGCGCCACCAGCCGGTCATGGGCTCACAGCCACAGATCTGCAGCGGCTCCCCGAGCACGTTCCTGGGGGCTGGAACAGCCTCAGGGGAGGAGATCGACTCCATCGATGGCCACGGTTGCGCCCCCCGAGTCTGACGCCCGTTTGGCACGAATTGCTCCCAGGTGGTTGACGAATTCGGGGGGGCAGGCGTTAAAGGTCATTCAGCAGACCACCCTTCATGAGCTGGGATTTCACCGAAGACGCGGCCTTTATGGCGCTGTGCGACGCCTTCAAGGAGAGCGGTGAAGACTCCGCCATGGAATTCCTTGCCCATGGGGAGGGAGCCTTCCATTTTCAGGAGCTGGCCCAGAACGCGGCCGGAGAGGGCATGGATCTCAGTGACTCCAGCGATCTCGAGGAGTTCCAGCAGGAGGTGATCGAGAATCTCGAGGCCATGTGCAGCTGAGCCTGTTGGCCTGAACCGCCCGTCGACAGCCCGGGACCGGGGAGCAGCCAAAGGATTAACGGCTCCCCGTCTGAATCCATGGACAGGGGCGCAGGGGTGACCCGCTGACGCCGATCCCTGGCGATCGCCACAAGCCACGCCAGGAGCAGCTGGCATATGCCGCCATGGGCGGCGGTGTGGCATGTGCCGCCAGGGGCGGCAGGCCTGGCCTGGGCCGTCTCCTGGGACCCCGCCAGGTCCCCGGTGGCTCACTGGAGGGGCAACGGGCCAATCGGGAGATTGCACCGCCCCATTGGGCCCGAGCCTGGAATCAGCCGTAGAAGAAGGCGATCTCCTTCTACTTGAGACCTTCCCAGCCCGCTGCCTTCAGGCGCTGATCCAGAGTCTGCTGATCGAAGTGCTTGGCACCGGTCTTGACAATTCGGTTGCGCATCGACTTCTTGACACCGCTGCGGGCGCGCTGGCTCTCCAGATCCATGACCTCCTTGTAGAGCGTCAGCATCGCCTCGGGAATCGGCGTACCGTCAAGATCGATGCCAGCGGCGATGGCGTCGTCAACGCCGCCGGGTCCTGCAATGGCCATGAACAAGGGGAAGAAGGCAGAGGCAGCCTGACATGGCCGCCGCCATTCGGAGCGACTTCAAGCGCTGAAATAGCGAGCCTGAGAATGGAGAGCCACCAGGGCCGTGGTGCTCTGTTCGGGCTCGAGTTGATCGCTTTCATCCATCCGCAAACCGATACGATCCGCCGCCAGCCAGTCGAGTTGCGGACGGGAATCGGCCACATTTGGACAAGCGGGGTAGCCGAAGGAGTAACGGCTACCGCGATAACGCTGGGCCAACACATCCCGCAGTGGCATGTCCACAGGATCTGCGAAGCCGAGCTCACGGCGAATGCGCGCATGGGTCCACTCGGCCAGGGCCTCAGCCATCTGCACGGCCAGACCATGGAAATAGAGATAATCGGCATACTGATCGGCCCGGAAGAGCTCCTGAGCAAAGCGACTGGCCGTCTCCCCCATGGTCACCGCCTGCATCGGCAGCACATCGGCAGGCCGTCGCTGAGTCGAACCCTCGCCCTTGCCTTCGAGCAGATCGCGATAAAAATCAGCGATGCAATAGCGCTGTCCGCTGCGTTGGCGCGGCAGATCGAACCGCCCCAGCGGGCGGCTGGCTTCTGAGGCCGCCGCTCCGGCGGCCAGATCTCCGGGATCAAAGACAACCACGGCATTGCCCTCCCGTCCGCAAGGGAAATAGCCATAGGCAACCCGCGGTGTCAGCAGCTGTTCCTGGCGACAGCGCTGCAACCAGTGCTGCAGGAC
>JBEDHF010000073.1:0-21903 GCA_041174245.1 Cyanobacteriota bacterium | reverse complement strand
CCTTCGTCGTCGCTGCGGTCTGCTCCCCTGGCTGCTTGGACGGCATCCCGGTCCTCTTGCCGGTCGGCGGTCCGCTCCCGCCTCGCCGCCCCCGGACCGCGCCGGGGGCGGCTTGCGCCCGAGCGGCGCCGGCTGGGCAAGGCTGTTGTTTCGGGGCGTCATCGCGCCGCTGATCGCGTCGCTGCCACCCGGCCGTTGTCGGTCTTCCGCCTCTGGTTCGCGGTTGGCCAGCGTCGTTGGCCAGCGCCGGCGTTGATCGTGGCGATGGTGCTGGCGCCAACCCTGATGCTGCTGGCGGCCACCGCCGCTCCGGAGCAGCCCCAGAGCCAGGAAGCGATCTGCCAGCGTCACCACGGCGTTGAGGCCTGTGCCGTCTGGTGAGGCTGTCACCGTCTTCAGGCGGTCTGCCATCCCCAGTTGGAGTCCCAGGCGTCCTTGCCCAGGCCCGTGTGGGATTGGCTGTTGCGTTGGGACTTCTCCTGACGTGGTCCCTGGTTGTGGTGTTGTGCCAGGCGCTCCTGGAGGGCTGTGCTGGCGGCTGAGCGTGACACCACCCTTCCCCTGGGCCCTGATCCGGCCCCCGCTTTCGGGGTGGCCTCGGGTCTGGGGGTGGCCTCAGCTGCCGACTCAGGGTTGGCCCATTGCAGGAGCCGAACAGCCAGGCGGAGATCGCCATCGACCCAGGCCCTGATCGCCATGGCGCGGCGGGGATCGTAGAAGCGTTGTTGGCGATACCAGTCGAAGGCATCGGTATCGCTCTTGTGACCATTGCAGGCCAGGCAGGCCGGCACACAGTTCTCGGTGACGCTGAGGCCGCCACGACTGCGGGGCATCACATGGTCGATCGATTCCGATGCATTGCCGCAGTAAATGCAGCGTTGATTTGTATGGTCGTGAAGCGATTGTCTCCAGCGTCGAACACGAAGTTTGGGGCAAAGATCCTCAAGGAAGACCGCGTCCCTGGCGTGCATCCGCTTGGTTCGGTTGCAGCCATTGTGATCCCAATCCCTTGGCTGTCAATGTGTCGAAGACTGCAATTTCTCAACTTCAATGATCATGGCGAAGTCTCGCTTTCAGGCGCGGATCGCCCTAGGATCAGCCACTGCTGGCCAGCCCAACCGCCACGGCGTCCCCCCGTACCGTCCCGAACAGTCGTGCCAGCACTCTTGGCGTTCAGCGCTGTCTGATCCGGCTTGGTGCCTCGGCCAGGATTGAGGTCCACACCCCGTTCGACGCGGTCACCCAGGCCCAGCTACGGGCCGTGAGACCGGCCGGTGCGTATCGCCCCCAGGCCGGCTGCTGGGATTTTCCGCTCGAAGCCGGTGGTCGCCTGCAGCAGCAGTTCAGTGCTCGGTTCACGATCGAGCCCGAGCTTGCGCAATGGCTGCTCTGGTTGGCGCAGCCGCTGCCGCCGCTGCCGCCCCATCGGCAGCTCGTAACGGCCGCGGATGCCGGGGCAACGCTGGCCGATGGCCGCAGCCTGTTGCGTCATCAGCGTCTGGCGGTGCGCTGGTTGCTGGCGCGCCGCGGTGCTGTGCTGGCGGATGCGATGGGCCTCGGCAAGACCCTGACGGCCTTGGTGGCCGCTCGGGCGATGGTGCGTGCCGCTGATTGTCGGATCCTGGTGATTGCACCGGTGGGATTGCACGGTCACTGGCGTCAGGAAGCGCTCAGCCTTGGATTGCAGATTGACCTGGCCAGCTGGGCGCGTCTGCCATCGGAGCTGCCTGAGGCCGGCACGGTGGTGCTGGTGGACGAGGCCCACTACGCCCAGAACCAGCGGGCGGTGCGTACCGAGGGTCTGCTGCGACTGGCCCGCCACCCGCGCCTGCGGGCGATCTGGCTGCTCACGGGCACACCGATGAAGAACGGTCGTCCGGCCCAGCTCTTTCCCTTGCTGGCGGCCATCGGCCACCCCCTGGCGGTGGATCAGCGTGCCTTTGAGGAGCGCTATTGCGATGGCCACTGGAGTGAGCGCAAGGGCCGCAGGATCTGGGAGGCCTCAGGGGCCAGCCATCTCGAGGAGCTGCGCCGTCTGATCCGGCCGCTGCTGTTGCATCGGCGCAAACAGGATTGTCTGGATCTGCCCCCCAAGCAGCGGTTGCTGCATCCCCTGACGCTGAAGGCTTCGGCAGCCCGTGGTTTTGAGCATCGCCTTCAGGCGGTGGTGGAGGCCTACCGCCAGCGGGCCGCTCGGGGTGACGTGCGCCGGGATGCCGAGAGCCTGGCGGTGCTCACGGCCCTGCGCCAGATCGGTTCGGATTACAAGCGTCCTGCGGCCCAGGACCTGATCCAATCGCTGCAGCAGCAGGGTGAGCCGGTGGTGGTGTTCACGGCCTTTGTGGCCACGGCAGACCGTCTGCACCGGTGCCTCGGTGGAAGCCTGATCACTGGCCGTTTGCCAGCGCCAGAGCGCCAGCGTCAGGTGGATCGCTTTCAAGCGGGACGCGAATCGCTTTTGATTGCCACGTTCGGCAGTGGGGGCCTTGGCTTCACCCTGCATCGCGCCCGCCACGTGATCCTGATCGAACGTCCCTGGACGCCTGGCGATGCCGAGCAGGCAGAGGATCGCTGCCATCGGATCGGCATGGGTGCTTCGCTGACCTCGCACTGGTTGCAGCTTGGCGTGGCTGATCGCCTGGTGGATGACCTGATTGCCAGCAAGGCTGAGCGGATTGATGCCCTGCTTCAGGGCGAAGAGGCGCTGCAGCGCCGACGCTTGCCCCAACTGGTGCGCGATTGGCTGGAAGGCCCCGAGCGGAGCTGGGGCGCTGGCGGTTGAGTTCTGAGCCCAGGGGGCCAGCTCAGGGTTGGTGCTCCGGGCCTGGGCACGTTCGCAGCGAGATCTTCAGATCACCGAGCAGGCGCTGGCTGCTGATGTCTGCGCCTGGTTGCTGGGCCAGGGAGAGACTGCGTTTCAGGTCCTGGCAGGCCCTGATCTCGTTCCCGCTGAGGCTCCAGAGCAGGGCCCGGTCCTTGAAGGGCAGTGGGTGGTGTGGGTAGGCGCGGATCACGGCGTTGCAGGCCTTGATCGCCGCCGAAAGGGCGGAGAGGCTGGTGCCTTTCATGCAGTCGTCCACACGCAGCGCTGATTCAGGGCTGGGGGTGGTGCTGCAGCCGCTGAGGCCAAGGCTCAGCGCCAGGGCCAGGGACCAGCGGCGATTGATTGACGGTTTCACTCAGCGGCTGCTGGCGGGCTTTTCAAACAGCGTGCCCAGGTAGCGGCTGCAATCGGGGAAGGCACTCGGGTTGGCAATCACCGCTTCGGTGATCAGCACCGAGGCGTGCTCTGGCGAGGTCTTGAAGGGGCTGTCGCTGGGTTGACGTTTGATCACCGCATAGGCGGCGTTCCAGCTCACCTCATGGCTGTTGCCGCCGGCACGCAGGTAGCAATACACCTGAGCCCCTTTGGCACCTTTGCTGGCATAGGCCGAGGCGGCAGGATCCACCGTCGCGGCAGGAGTCGTTGCGCCGGCAGGATTGGCCTGGGCGGTGAGGTCAACCGCAGGTGTGGTGACACCGACGCCTGGGGTGCCGATTCCTGCAGCCGGGGCTGTGATCGATGGTCCCTGGACAGCGGTCGTGGCTTCGGGATGGGCCTGAGCGGCCGCCGCCAGCAGCGGTATCAGGGCAACGCCGATCAGAGCGCGGAGCTTCAAGGGTCGATGACGGAGAAAGGAGCGTGCCATCGAAGCAGCAGGTGCGGTGCAGAGCACCTCAACGTATCGGTCCACGCCGATCTGTCGAGAGCGCTGTTGGTCCCATGGCGCCTTGAGCGATGGCCTGATCTGTGTTCTCATCGGCCCAGATCTGCTTTTCAACGATGGCATCGGATTCCCTGTCCTTCCGGATCACGCGTACCGCCGAGGATCTCGCCCAGACCGTTCGAGCCCTGTCCGAGCGCCTGGTTCGCCTGGAGCAGCGACTCGGCGCCCTGGAATTGCAGGCCCAGGTCGTTCCAGACGCGGATCCGCGGGAGCTCGACCACCTCGCGAGCGTTGATCGGCTGCTGCAGGATTGCCGGAGTCTGCTGGACAGCAGTGAGCCTGAGGCCGTTGGAGCGGGCCAGCCGGGCCTTGGCGTGGCGGCTGAGCAGCCGGACGGTCAGGATTTCTCCACGAATCCATACCATCAGGCTGCCTGAAATCGGCTTGGGCCTGTCAAACTGAAAAGAAAGCCAGCCATGGCCCACTCTGCCTCCAAGCCTCCATCGGCCGCCGCTGCCCGGGGAACCCAGTCTGCTGGGGCCCGCACCCAGCCGAACCGCCCCTGTGTGCGCAGCTCCGAGGAAGCCAGCCACGAGCTGGAGAAGTTGGAATTTGCCCTGGCGGTGGCGATCACTCGGGGCGATCACGAGCGTGAAAACGCCTGTCGGGCCGCCATCGAGGCCCTGGGGGGCAATCGCGAAGAACCGGGCACCTGAAACGTTCGCCCGGCCCATCCCGGATCTGACCTTGCCTCACGAGCGGCCCGCTCATCCAGGGTTGTCTGTGTTCCAGCAGCGCCGATGCAGCGGTGATGGGATTGCCTTTTCTCTGCGGGTTAGGATTTAAGCGATTATCTTGCTGATAACGACTCCGATTGCTTTGATTGGTGTCGCCACCTGCGGCAACTCCAGCCGTGATGTTCACATCACCTGAGGTGGCCTCCGCGGGCTTGAGGCTCGTTTGATTCTCGGATCCTCCGAATCGTGTCCCTGCGATTCCAGGCTTCGCGACTGCCCGAACGCTTGCTCGTGACGGCAGAACCGGCGTGATCACCCCATCGACGGATTCCTCAATGGGCTGTCGGTGGATCGAGAACGGAGCCTGACCATCTCAGGAAGCGGCGAGCCGCTCCAGGAGGTTGAACCGCTCCACAGCCGTCATCCTTCGGTCGTCCCTGTCACACGCCTCCGCTTCACCCTCGGATCACAAACTCAGATCCGAAGCTTGCTTTCTTCGATCCCATGGCCCTGACCGCAGTGCGTCAATTTTCCCCAAAGCCTGGGATGGCCGCGGCGGCGTCCCGTCGGCCAGCTGCTCCAGAGCAACGTCCGGCGGTGGACCGCAGTGAATGGCAAGCCAAGGCCCAGACCCTTGAGCTCGAAGCGCAGCAGGCAGCTGAAGAGGGAGATATCGAACGATCCGCTCAGAAAATTCTTGCTGCTCTTGATTGTGAGCGTCGTGCCGGCAGTGTCGGCCCCCAGGTGCTGCAGCTGATCAAGCCCCGGGCTTGAGGCCAGGCTGCTGCCGATCAGACGCCTGGGCAACGGCAGGGGCACAGGACTTTGTGATGGTGGGGCGCCCAGAGGTGAGTCTGGTTGACGCTATGACGGCTGCTGTTGCTGCGAGCGAGGCCCGATGGAGCGTGTTGCTGGCGCTTTCGGGTGCGATCCGTTGTGTCAGAACGCGGGAGAGCATTCTTTTCGGTTGGCAAGATTGACCTTGATCTGATCGGTGGCCTTGGGGGAGATGAGGCGGCGTGGTCTGGGATTGGATCGGGGGAAGATTCTCACCTCTGGTGAATCGTGTTCAACGTTGATTGTCTGGGCCCGCAGGCTGGCAAAGTGTCGCTGCTGCCAGCGTTCCGGGTTGGGGGTGGTGGCTGGCCGTGGATGCAGGCCGTCTTGGCGCACCGTCTTGGCGGAACGTCTTTGCGGGCAGTTGTTGGTGCGGCCGTCGGCACGGCTGGAGGTGTCCCAGCTGCCAAGGGGTTTCGAGGCGCGCCATGACGCTGGCAAGCGATGCCTGTTGAAGGTCTTCGGCTTCACGACTGCTCGGTGGCGCAGTCGTTGTGTGTCCTGAAAGCAGGCCTTGATGCCATGCTCAGCACCATCGCTACTCAAAACAGGCCGAACATCGGGCGATCGGCCATTGACCTTTTCAACAATCGAATGTTTTTATCGCCGGTTAACCTGATTCAGGTTAAAAAATTAAGCGGATGACCGGGCTCGAACCGGCGACGTTCAGCTTGGGAAGCTGACATTCTACCACTGAATTACATCCGCATTGTTGGAGTGTAGCAAGGGGCGCCGCTGTGATGGCGCCCCTCCTGGTTCCGTTGATCAGCGTGCCAGTTCGACGGCGGCGGCAGCGACGCCAGCACCGGTGGCGTTGCCGTTCAGGCCGAGCGACTGCAGGGTGGCCTCGATCGCGGCCACGGCCGTGAGCACATCGCGATCGGCCACGAAGCCGAGGTGGCCGATCCGGAACACCTTGCCCTTGAGGTGATCCTGGCCGCCCGCCAGCAGGATGTCGAAGCGGTTCTTGACCTCCTTGCGCAGGCTCTCGGCATCGATGCCATTCGGAGCGACGGCGGTGATCGCCGGGCTGCCATGGCCTTCGGCCGCATACAGCGGCAGGCCCATCGCCTTCATCGCCGCCTGGGTGGCACGGCGGTGGCGATCATGACGGGCAAAGATGTTCTCCAGGCCTTCGGCCTGCATCATCTCCAGGGCGGCTTCCAGGGCGAAGTAGAGGTTCACCGGCGGTGTGAACGGGTTGCTGTCCTGGGCGGCTGATTTTTTGTACTTTCCAAGATCCAGATAGAACTTGGGCAGATCGGAGCGGCTGTAGGCCTCCCAGGCCCGATCGCTCATGGCCACGAAGCCCAGGCCCGGCGGCATCATGTAGCCCTTCTGGGAGCCGGAGCCCACCACGTCCAGGCCCCAGGCATCCATCGGCACATTGCAGGCGCCGAGGCTGGTGACGCAGTCGGCGATTGTCAGGGCCGTGCCATGGGCTTTGACATGGGCAGCGATCCTCTGCAGGTCGTTGATCACCCCGGTGGAGGTTTCCGAGTGGGTGAGGATCACCGCCTTGATCGCTTTGGCGGTATCGGCCTCGAGCGCGGCGCGGAAGGCCTCGGGATCGAGCGGTTGGCCCCATTCCGCCTTGATCACCTGCACCTGCAGGCCGTAGGCCTGCGCCACCTTCACCCAGCGCTCACCGAACTTGCCGTTGTCCCCGCAGAGCACGGTGTCGCCCTTGCTGAGGACGTTGATGATGCCGGCCTCCATCGCCGAGGTGCCGCTGCCGGCCATCGCCAGTACGGTGCTCGTGGTCTGGTGCAGCCAGCGCAGTTGTTCGGTGGTGCGTTTGACGATCGCCTGGAAATCGGCGCTCCGGTGGCCGATCGGATGACGGCCCATCGCTTTGAGGACGGTTTCCGGTACCGGGGTGGGGCCGGGGATCATCAGAGTGAGCTTGTCCTGCATGGGAAGTACGGGATGGCGAGGGGCGGTCGCCGGGAACGGCCAATCTTCCACCATAAAAAACGGCCGATCCAGGGCCAGGGCCCGACGGCGCCGGGGCGCCATGGTTGACCCTGACCAGATCCAGGCCCAGGGCTACACCCTCCCCGTCTGGGTGACGGCCGCCGCCCGCGCGGCGGTGCTGGCCCTGCAGGGGGAGTCATTTGTCGCTGAGCAACCGTTGCTGCTCGATCCCGCGGCTGCTCCCCTTGAGCGGCTGCCGGTGCCGGTGGTGGCGGCGGCACCGCTTGGCAACGGTCGGGCCCTGGCGGTGGCCCGCTGTGATCCCGGTCCCGGTCTTGATCTCACCCGTGGTCTGGTGGTCTGGGTGGAGGCCAGCTGGTGTGAGCCAGAACCGGAGCAGAGCTGGTTGCAGCTTCAGGCCGGGGAGGGGGTCGGCGTGCATGCCGCCACGGGCGAGCTCTGCCTCTCGGCCTATGCCCGCACACTGCTTGAGCACAACCTGCGTCTCTTGGTGCCGGCGGAGCGGGGACTGAGCCTGCGGCTGATCTTCCCCAGCGGTCGCCGTCTGGCGGAGCGCACCAGCAATGCCGCCTTCGGGGTGGTGGAGGGTCTGGCTCTGATCGGCACCCAGGCCAGCGTTCAGCACAGTGCGGCGCCGGATCAGCTTCAGGCTTGTCTGCAGGCGCTGGCGGAACGCTGCCGCCAGCCAGGTTTTGGCGGTGATCTGGTGCTGGTGATCGGCGAGAACGGTCTCGATCTGGCCCCCAGGCTCGGCCTGCCCGCTGAGCGGCTGCTCAAGGTCGGCAACTGGATCGGACCGGTGTTGGTGGCAGCGGCCGAGGCAGGTGTGCGGCGGCTGCTGCTGTTTGGCTACCAGGGCAAGCTGTTGAAGCTGGCCGGTGGCATTTTTCACACCCATCACCACCTCGCCGATGGTCGGGCGGAAGTGCTGACGGCCCTGGCGGCGCTGGAGGGCCTCAGCGGTGAGGCCTTGCAGCGCCTGCATCAGGCCGCCACGGTGGAGGCGGCGCTGCAGGGCCTGGAGGCCGAGAACCCCGAGCTGGCGATGCGTCTGTTGCGGCGGCTGGCTGCCGCGATCGAGAGCCGTTCCCAGGCCTATCTGGCCCGCCATGGGCAGGAGCGGATGGCGGTGGGGGCAGCCCTCTTTGATCGCTCGCGTTCCCTGCGGGTCTGCGGGCCGCTGGGTGCTGATCATTGGGCCCGCTTTCGGGGCCAGGCGGGGTGAGCCGTAGGGTTGTTCCAGCTGTCAGCGGGTGGACGGCAGCCCCGGCTGACACGGTGGCTGAAACGGCGGCCGTCACCTGCGCTCTCCTTGACCCATGACTGACGTGACCTTTCCCCAGTCTCCGGAAACGGGTCGCCATCCGGCGATTGTGATTCTGGATTTCGGTTCCCAGTATTCCGAGTTGATCGCCCGGCGGGTCAGGGAAACCGAGGTCTATTCGCTGGTGATGGGGTACAGCACCAGTGCCGAGGAGCTGCGTCGGATCAATCCGAAGGGGATCATCCTCAGCGGTGGCCCGAGCTCGGTGTACGCCGAGCACGCTCCCGCCTGTGATCCGGCGATCTGGTCGCTGGGGATCCCGGTGCTCGGGGTTTGCTACGGCATGCAATTGATGGTGCAGCAGCTTGGCGGCTCGGTCGTTGCCGCCGGTCGCGCTGAGTACGGCAAGGCGCCGCTGCATGTGGATGATCCTGTGGATCTGCTCACCAACGTCGAGGACGGCTCGACGATGTGGATGAGCCACGGTGATTCCGTGGAGCGGCTGCCGGAGGGGTTTGTGCGATTGGCGCACACCGACAACACCCCTGAAGCGGCCGTGGCCGATCACAGCCGTCGTCTTTACGGGGTTCAGTTCCATCCCGAGGTGGTGCATTCCAGCTTCGGCATGGCCTTGATCCGCAATTTCGTTTATCACATCTGCGGCTGTGATCCTGATTGGACCACCGATGCCTTCATTGATGAAGCGGTGGCTGATGTGCGCCGCCAGGTCGGTGACAAGCGTGTGCTTCTGGCCCTGTCAGGCGGCGTGGATTCCTCCACTCTTGCCTTCCTGCTTCATAAGGCGATCGGAGATCAGCTCACGTGCATGTTCATCGATCAGGGTTTCATGCGCAAAGGCGAGCCTGAATTTCTTGTTGAATTCTTTGATCGGCGCTTCCATATCAACGTTGAATACATCAATGCGCGTGAGCGCTTCATCAACAAGCTGGCTGGCGTCACCGATCCAGAAGAGAAGCGCAAGCTGATCGGCACTGAGTTCATTCGTGTCTTCGAAGAGGAGAGCCGCCGCCTCGGGCCCTTCGATTACCTGGCCCAGGGAACCCTGTACCCGGATGTGATTGAAAGCGCCGGCACCAACATCGACCCCAAGACCGGGGAGCGGGTGGCCGTGAAGATCAAGAGCCACCACAACGTCGGCGGTCTGCCCAAGGATCTGCAGTTCAAGCTGGTGGAGCCCCTGCGGCGCCTGTTCAAAGATGAGGTGCGCAAGGTCGGCCGCAACCTCGGCCTGCCCCAGGAGATCGTTGGTCGCCATCCGTTCCCCGGGCCGGGTCTGGCGATCCGGATCCTTGGCGAGGTCACCGATGAAAAGCTCGACATCCTCCGGGATGCGGATCTGATCGTGCGCGAGGAGGTGAAGCTGGCCGGCCTCTACAACGAGATCTGGCAGGCCTTTGCCGTGCTTCTGCCCGTGCGCAGCGTCGGCGTCATGGGTGACAAGCGCACCTATGCCTTCCCGATCGTGCTGCGTTGTGTGTCCTCAGAAGACGGCATGACCGCGGACTGGTCCCGCCTGCCCTACGACCTGCTGGAGACGATCTCCAACCGCATCGTCAACGAGGTGAAAGGGGTCAACCGGGTGGTGCTCGACATCACCAGCAAGCCCCCCGGCACGATCGAGTGGGAATGATCGGGTCCAGCGGGCTGGTGGTTACGGCTGCTCTTGGTTACCATCGGCTCCCGACCATCCACCCTTGACGGCTGTCAACGCTCAGGATCCCCAGCTGCAGCGACGCCTCCAGCAGGACAGCATCCAGCTGGCTGGAAAGACGGTCTACCTGAACCCTTTCCTTTACTGGCGCCGCTTCGACGCCAACACCGACCGCTGGCTGCGTCAGCCGGGCCAGCTTCCCGAGGATCAGATCCTGGCCAACCGGGCCCGCTTCTATCCGGAGGTGGTCTGGGATCTGCTCGACCCTGAGACCCTCGCCGTCAAAGACGGTGCTGTGGAGATGTTCCTCAAGACGATGGAACTGATCAGCACCTTCAATCCCGAGTTGACCGCCGGACAGCTGCTCGAGGTCGAGCGCAAGATGGCGGTCACCAAGAAACCGGCTTTCGAGCGCTGGGTGGCCCGCACCCTGCGCCGGCGTGAACAGGAGGAACTGCGGGAGCGGCGTCGTTTCGATCGCGAGCGCCTCTGGCGCACCTGGTCGGAGTGGTTCGCCCTCGACACCACGCGTCAGGCACTCCTGCCCTTCACGGCCCTGTTGGTGCTCTCGGCGTCGATCGGCTGGTGGCAGGGGTCCCAGCGTTGCCTCGGCGTCGGCCAGGGAGTGGCTCCGATTGAGCTGCCCGCCAGCCCGACAGGTCGGCCCTGAGGTCAGGCACAGTAGGGATTGATAGCGCCGATCTGCCCATGGCCGCCGATCCCCTCGACAACCTGCGGCTGTCCCTGATGCAGGACGTCCTGCCTGTGGGCATGGCGATCGTTGAGCGAGCGCGGCGCGGCGGCGTCCGTGATCTGGTGGCGGTCCTCACCGAAACCGCCGATCCCCTCAGCCAGTTGCGTCAGGAAGGGGATCAGGCGGCGCGCAGTGTCCGCCACAACCTTGATCGTGTTCAGCCCGGCCTCGGCAATCCGGTGATGCCGGTGGATGTCCGGCCGGCACCGGAGGCTGCTGCCGCCAGCTTCGATCCCCAGGCCGAGATCAGCGATCTGCAGCAGACCCTGCAGCGCATTCAGGGACGCCTGCTGCTGCTTGATCAACGCCTGGCGGAGCCCTGAAGGTGGCGATCCACGGCGCCCGACGCGGTCAGCGCTTTGCTGGCATGCGTCAGCAGCCCGCCCAGCTCCTGACCTTCGTGCTGTTGATCAGCGCGGCGATCGTGGCCCGGCTGGCCTGGCTGCAGATCAGCCATGGCGCTGAGAACCGGGCCCGGGCTGATGAGAACCGGGTCCGCCTCGTTCCTCGCCATCCGGTGCGCGGCCGGATCCTGGATCGCCATGGGGAGGTGCTGGCCACCAATCGCCTCACCTACCGGCTGTACATCCAGCCCGGCGAGGTCAGTGATCGCCAGTGGCCTGGCCTGCGCGATCGTCTGGCCTCCCTGCTCTGGCTGTCGCCCCAGTCGCTGGATCAGAAGCGCCGTTCCCGGGAGGCTGAAGCCGGCTACCGGATCGCCCTTGCCGGTCCGCTCAGTTCGACCCAGGTGCTGCGTTTCCGCGAGCAGGCCCGCCATTTCCCCGGAGTGACGGTGGATCTGGATGTGCTCCGTTCCTACCCGCACGGCGCTTTGGCTGCCCACGTGCTCGGCTACACCAGCGGGCTGACGGAGGAGGAATACCACCAGCTGGAAGCCAGCGGCTACCGCATCCGTGACCGGATCGGCCGTAGCGGTGTCGAGCGCGTCTTTGAGTCCACGTTGCGCGGCGAATGGGGCGGTCAGCAGCTGGAGGTCAATGCCGCCGGTGAGGTGCAGCGGGTGCTGGGTGAAAAGCCTGCGCGGGCAGGTCAGGATCTGCGCCTGACCATTGACCTGCCTCTGCAGATGGCTGCTGAGCGCGCCCTCGATGGTGTGCGCAAGGGGGCGATCGTGGCCATGGATCCCCAGACCGGCGCGATCCGGGCCCTGGCCAGCCGTCCCACGTTCGATCCGAACCTGTTTTCGGATGGTCCCACGAGCCAGCAATGGAGCGATCTGAGCCGGCCGGAGGCACCGATGCTGAACCGGGCCTTCCAGGGGTTCCCCCCCGCCAGCACCTTCAAGGTGATCACCACCATCGCCGGCCTTGAATCCGGGCGGATGGGGGAGCACGACACGCTGCCGACGGTGCACTCCTTCTGTTATGCGGGGCTCTGCTACGGCGATCACGCCGGCAGCCAGGGGGCGATCGGGTTCCCGCGGGCCCTGGCGGTGAGCAGCAACAGCTTCTTCTATCAGGTGGGGCTGAAGGTGGGCCCTGATGAGCTGTTCAAGGCGGCGCGCCGTCTGGGCTATGGCTCGCTCACCGGCATTGAGCTCAAGGGGGAGGAAACCAGCGGCCTGCTCGGTGATCAGGCCTGGAAGCGCTCGGTGCTGAATGAGCCCTGGACCCCTGTGGACACGATCACCTCGGCCATCGGCCAGGGGGCGCTGCAGGTGACGCCGTTGCAGATGGCGCGCCTGTATGCCGCCGTGGCCAACGGTGGCTGGCTGGTGACGCCCCATCTGGTCGAACGCCCGACCCCCCGCACCTGGCTCGGTCTCAAACCGGTGACGCTGCGGGTGCTGCGGCTGGGTCTGCGGCAGGTGGTGACCCAGGGCACCGGCACCGTGCTGAACGATCCGACCCTGCCGGCTGTGGCGGGCAAGACCGGCACCGGTGAGGATCCGCCCCGTCCGGACCACGCCTGGTTCGGGGGCTATGCCCCGGCCGGTCGGCCCACGCTGGTGATCGTCGCTTTTGGTGAGAACAGTGGGGGCTATGGGGGCACCGTGGCCGCGCCGATGGTCAAGGCGTTGATGACCACCTGGTTCAAGGGGGCCCCGGTCGCGGCGCCACGCCCCCGGCCCTGAGCCCCTGGCCTGCGCGTTGATGGTGCCGCTGGCGCTCAGGCCGCCAGCGGCAGGCTGTCACTGGCGAGCAGATCGCGGTAGTAGCGACGCAGCTGGGCCGTGGCTCCCGCCCAGCCCCAGGCTTCCGCCTCCTGCCGGGCCGCCTGACGCAGCGCCTCCCGCTCCTCCGGGTTGCCCAGCAGGCGTCGTACCGCCGCCTCCAGGCTGCCGGGTTGATCCGGCTCATAGAGACAGCCGTTGAGGCCATCGGTGACGATGTCGGGAATGCCACCGCGGTTGGCCCCCACCACCGGACAGCCGGCGGCCATGGCCTCCAGCAGCACCAGGCCGAGGGTTTCGGTGCTGGAAGGGAACAGGAAGGCATCGGCACTGGCATAGGCCCCGGCCAGCTCCTCGCCGGCCAGGTAGCCCACGAAGGTGGTGGCGGTTCCCTCGAACACCTTCTCCAGTTGCTGACGATGGGGGCCATCGCCCACGAGAGCCAGCCTGGCGCCCTCGAGTTGATCGAGCACAGGCCGGATCCGTTCGATCTGCTTCTCGGCGGAGAGGCGGCCGATGTACAGCAGCAGTCGACCGGAGTCGCTGTGACCGCCCAGCAGGCGGCGGCGCAGGGCATCCGAGCGCAGCGATGGCCGGAACAGGTCGGTGTCGACCCCTCGTTGCCAGAGGGCCGTGTGCTGAATGCCCTTCTCGCTCAGTTCCTGCACCATGGCGGTGGAGGTGCAGAGGTTGAGCCGTGCCTGGTTGTGGGCTGCCTTGAGCAGTTCCCAGAGCAGGGGTTCGAGCATCCCCATGCCGTAATGCTCGAGGTATTTGGGCAGATGGGTGTGGTAGCTGGCCACCAGCGGAATCTGCTTGGTCTTGGCCAGCCAGATCCCGCCCAGGCCGAGCACCGCCGGGTTGACCACATGCACCAGATCGGGCTGGAATTGGTCCAGGGCTTCCGAAACCGCCGGTCTGGGCAGAGCCAGCTTCAGTTCGGGGTAGAGCGGCAATGGCATCGCCGGCACCCCCAGAACCCTGGCCCCCATGTACTGCTCGGGGGCGCCTTCCGGACAGACGATCAACACCTCATCGCCAGCGGCGACCAGATGCTCCACGGTCTTGGTGAGACGGGTGACGATGCCGTCAACCTTCGGGAGGAAGGTTTCGGTGAAGAAGGCGATCTTCAACGGGACTACCGGCGCGGGGTGATCGGATCAGGGCGCCTGGATCGCGGCAGCCTGGGTTTTGGTCCAGGCGGACACGCAGGGGATGCGGGAGCGGTCGCAACGATCGGCCCAGCGGCGCGCCACATCCACGACCTCGCTGAGTAGGCCGTCATCAAGCGTGGTGGGTTTGAGGCCCAGTTCGATGAAGCAGCGGTTGTCGACGATCAGGTCGTTTTCCACCGCTTCCTTGCGGGGGTTGGGCAGGTAATTGACGGTGGCGCCGGTGAGGTCGGCCACTTTCTGGGCCAGGGTTCCCACCTGATGACTTTCGGTCATCTGGTTGAAGATCTTGACCTTGTCGGTGCTGCTGGGCGGATTCTCCAGGGCCAGTTGCACACAGCGCACCGAATCGCGGATGTGGATGAAGGCCCGGGTCTGGCCGCCCGTGCCGTGCACGGAGAGGGGATAGCCGATCGCGGCCTGCATCAGGAAGCGATTGAGCACGGTGCCGTAGTCACCGTCGTAATCGAAGCGGTTGGTCAGCCTGGGATCACGGCTGGTCTGCTCGATGTTCGTGCCCCAGACGATGCCCTGGTGCAAGTCGGTGATCCGGATGCCGTCGTTCTTGTTGTAGTAATGAAAGAGGAGCTGATCCAGCGTCTTGGTCATGTGATAGACGCTGCCGGGATCCGATGGATGCAGGATCTTTTCGGTGAACCGGGTGCCATCGGGCTGGGGCACCTCCACCGTCAGGTAACCCTCGGGGATGGTGGCGCCGCGGTGGGAGCCGTAGCCATAGACCCCCATCGTTCCCAGGTGCACGATGTGCACATCCAGACCGCTCTCGACGATGGCGGCCAGAAGGTTGTGGGTGCCGTTGACGTTGTTGTCGACGGTGTAGCGCTTGGTGGCGCTGGACTTCATCGAGTAGGGGGCAGCCCGCTGCTCGGCGAAGTGAACGACCGCATCCGGGCGTTCGCTGCGGATCAGGTCCAGCAGCAGGTCGTAGTCCTTGGCAATGTCGAGGCCGCTGAAGCGGATTTCGCGGCCGCCGGTCTCGGTCCAGGCGCGCAGGCGTTCCTGGATCGTGGCGATCGGGGTGAGCGATTCGACCCCGAGGTCGATGTCGATCTTGCGACGGCTGAGATTGTCGACGATCAGCACGTCGTGGCCGGCATCCGCCAGGTTCACCGCACACGGCCAACCACAGAAGCCGTCGCCGCCGAGAACGAAAACCTTCACCCGTGACTCCTGCTGTTCGAGCACATGCTCCGGACGCAAGCTACTACAGGCGTTCGGCACCGCTGCTGCGGATGTGGCCCGGAGCGCTCAGCTGATGCCTGCGGCCACGGCCACCATCAGCAGCACCAGGGCGGCGCCGCCGATCAGCAGCAGACGGGTGGAGCGACTGGCCGGGCCACCGACTTCCATCACTTCCATGCGCGGCTCCTTGGCGAAGGCGTTCAGGCGTCCGCCGTCTTCTTCGGTGACCTGCATGACGTGTCTGCGTAGGTCAGGCGACCCTACGGGTGTTGGACAGGTCTGGCGTCGTCGTTGTCAGGAACGTCACGGCCTGTCAAGTCCGACCCGCCCCTGGGTGGGTGAACTGGCGGAGGCGTGGGCCCGCATCGGCAGGCGGCCGGCGAGAAAGGCCTGGCGGCCGGCATCGGCGGCCAAGGCCATCGCCCGGGCCATCGCGGCCGGCTGACCCGCCAGGGCGATGGCGCTGTTGATCAGCAGGGCGTCCGCCCCCATTTCCATCGCCTGGGCAGCCTCGCTGGGCACGCCGATGCCGGCGTCCACCACCACCGGAACCGTGGCGTTCTCGATGATGAGCGCGATGTTGGCGGCATTGCGGATCCCCTGGCCCGAGCCGATCGGTGAGCCAAGGGGCATCACCGTGGCGCAGCCTGCCTCCTCCAGGCGCTTGGCCAACAGGGGGTCGGCATTGATGTAGGGCAGCACCGTGAAGCCCTCCTTGACCAGGATCTCGGCGGCCTCCAGGGTGCCGATCGGGTCTGGCAGCAGGTGGCGGCTGTCTGGGATCACCTCCAGTTTCACGAAGGTGTTGTCCTCCTGACCGGCCAGGCGAGCCAGTTCCCGCCCCAGGCGGGCCACGCGCACCGCTTCCTCGGCGGTGGCGCAACCGGCCGTGTTCGGCAGCATCCAGAGGCGTTGCCAGTCAATGGCCTCCAGCAGCCCCTGATGACCGTCGGCGCCGCTCTGAACCCGGCGCACCGCCACGGTGACGATCTCGCAGCGGCTGCTCTCCAGGCTGGCCTGCATGGCCGCCAGGGAGGGGTACTTGCCGGTGCCGGTCATCAGGCGGCTGCCGAAGCTGCGTCCGCCGATCCGCAGAGGTGAATCCTGAATCACGGCCAGGGTCTCGGCCGGCGGTGTTCCGTGCGCGTCCGCTGCTGGGGTGTTGGTCTGGGGATCGTTCACCACGCTCGAGATTGCGATGCGGACGCTCCCGGGGCTGCTTGTCCGGGAACCTGCTGCGAACGTACAGCCGGGATGATCGCCAAGCGCCCATCCTGACTACTCTGGGCCGATCTCCTGGCGTTGGCCATGCCCCTGCTTCTCGCTGCTGTGCCGCTCGCGGTGGCAGGCCTGGTGCCTTTCGTGCCTCCGGCCCAGACCACACCTGCTGCGGCTGCGTTCGAGCAGGAGCTTGCGCCGGTGGAGACGTTTGATCCTGAGGCCCGGGCCAGGTTGATGGTTCAGGAGCTGCCGCGCCAGTGGTCCGGCACCTATCTGAATTTCCAGACCCGGGCCAGCGTGCCTGTGACCCTGACGATCGCTTCGCTCACCCCCCTCGGTCAGATGATTGATCTCAGGGGGCAGATGACGGTGGCCGGTGTGAGCACGCCGATTCAGGGCAACATCAACGCCAAATCCGACCAGCTGGACCTGCTGTTGCTGGCCAACACCGAAGCAGCCGGTCTTGAGCCCGGCGGCGAATTCCAGGGGCTACAGGGCCTGAGCCTGTTTGGTTGGTCCTCCTCGCGCCTGACCTCCCCAGGCGGACGGTTGGAGCTCACGCCGCTCGGTCGGGCGCTCAAGCCTTCAGGGGGGGGTGGCGGCAGCCTGCGCTGATCACAGGCCGCCGATGGCATCGGTCCCTTACGGAGCCGATGCCTGCACAGTCCTGCTGGCCCTTGATCGTCGATTCGAGCAGCGGCTGAGGCCAGGGCCGCCGGCCTTCAGGCGGCTTCCCCGAGCTGACGGACCAGGCGTTTCAGGCGCTTGCTCGCCGTTTTGTTGCCCGGGTCCAGTTCGAGGGTGCGTTCGTAGGAGCTGCGCGCTTCCTCGGGGTTCTGCTGCTTCTCCAGCGCGTAGGCGAGGTTGTTGAGGGCCACCGGGTAGTCCGGCTTCGCCTTCAGCGCGGTGCGGTAGTGCCGGATCGCTGCCTTGTAATTGTTCTGCGCGGCCAAGGCAAAGCCCAGGGCGTTTTCGATCACGGCCTGGGCTTCAGGGGGTTCATTGGCGGCTTCGGCCCGCTTGAGGGCGAGCTTGAGGCTGTCAGCGGCCTGGCCGTACAGCCGCTTGCGCAGTTGTACGGAGGCCAGTTCATAGAGGGCTGCGGCGTCCTTGGACTGCCCAGCGCCATCGGCTTCCAGCCGGGCGAGGGCAAGCTCATCACGACGAACGCGCCAGATCTGACGACCGACAAGCACGGCGGCGGCGCCGAGCAACAGGATCAGACCGATGAGGTAGGCCTGGGGGAGCAAAGGTTCCATCAGGCCTGTTTAGCAGCGGCAGGGACGTTTCAGGCCTGGATCAGGCCTTCGCAGCTCCAACCACGGTGCTGAAGCTGCCGGCATCGACAACGGCGAGCTGGGCCAGCATCTTGCGGTTCAGGCGCACATCGGCCTTCTTGAGGCCGCCCATCAGACGGCTGTAGCTGAGGCCGTTGATGCGGGCCGCGGCGTTGATGCGGGCGATCCACAGGCGACGGAAGTCGCGCTTGCGGCGGCGACGATCGCGGTAGGCGTTGCAGAGGGCTTTCATCACCCGCTGGTTGGCCGTGCGGAACAGCGAACCGTTACCGCCCCGGAAGCCCCGGGCTAGGCGAAGAATCTTGTTACGACGTTTACGGGCAACATTGCCCCTCTTAACGCGAGCCATGGATTTCGGAGTTCAGTGAGGTTCAGGCTTGGCAGCGCAGCCGGTTCAGGCGCTGTAGGGGAGCATGCGGGCCACGTTGTCAGCATCACGCTCATCAACCACGGCCATCGTGCCCAGGTGACGCTTCCGCTTCGGGCTCTTGTGGTCGAGCAGGTGATTGCGGAAGGCGTGCCGGCGCATGAACTTGCCGGTGCCGGTGGCTTTGAACCGCTTCGCGGCCGCTTTGCGGGTCTTCAGCTTCGGCATGGTCTGGCGGCTCGGGCACAAACAAGCAAAGTACGACGTCAGCCTCCCTTTCGCCAAGTCATCCGTCGAAGCCGTGCCATGACCCAGCCCCCATCGCTCTGGTCCCGCCTGGTTGCGGCACACCGTGGCGCCGATCGGATCGTCCTGGTGCTGCTCCTGGCTCCATGGCTGCCAGCGCTGGTGTTCGGGTGTCGTGCCGCCGCCCCGCAGCAGGCGGCCGACGCTCCGTCCCTTCCTCTTCATTGGCCGGTGGCCCCAGCTCCGGTGATCCGTCCGCAGGCGCCGCTGCTCTGGGTGGCGCTGGCCGCCCACCTCGGACCGGTTCCCGGCAGGGCGACCTCGGCTCAGGACACCTTGCTGCTGGAGGCCGGCAGCGGCCTGTTGCGGTTGCGGGATGCCGCTGGTCGGGAGCTGAGCGGCCCACGGTTGACGATCGGCTGGCGTTCGTTGCGGCTGCCCCGGCCCTTGCGCTGGCAGCGCAGGGTGGCGGGGCCCTTCCCCAGTTACGAGAGTGCCGAACGCGCTGCTCAGCGCTGGGGTGTGAGCGGCCTGGAGATTGCCCATCCCAGCGACTGGGAGGTCTGGGCGCCGCTGGATCGGCCGTTGCCGAAGTCGTTGGCCACCCGCCTGGAGCAGGCCAGCGTCAGCCAGCACTGGCAGCCCCAGCTGCAGGTCGATGGCCATGCCGTGCCGCTCACCGGCCCTTTGCAGATCGAGGCCCCCGGCGGCATGCGCTGGCAGGGCGGGCTGCATCGCGGCCCGTTCCGGCTTCAGGCGGATGCCCTCGGTCGCTGGACCCTGGTGGAGCAGGTGCCTCTGGAGCGTTACCTCGAGGGGGTGTTGCCGCATGAGATCGGCGCCGATGCCCCGGCGCAGGCTCTCGAGGCCCAGGCCGTGCTGGCCCGCACCTGGGCTCTCCGCAATCAGCACCGCTTCCAGGTTGATGGCTACCACCTCTGCGCAGACACCCAGTGCCAGGTCTATGGCGATCCCCGTCAGGCTGGCCCGGCCGTGCGCGAAGCGATTCGGCGCACACGCTCCCAGGTGCTGACCTGGAACGGCCGGCCGATCCAGGCGGTGTATCACGCCACCAATGGCGGCATCGCCGCTGGCTTCGAGGAGGCCTGGGGTGGCGAACCCTTGCCTTACCTGAGGGCATCGGCCGATGGACCTGCGCCGTTTGGCCGGCGGTTTGCGGTGCCGCTGCAGCCTCCCGCTCGCCTCAGGAGCCTGTTGGCCGACGGCAACGGGGCCTACGGCGCCGACCATCCCCGCTTCCGCTGGCGTCGCTGGCTGCAGGCCCGGCGTCTGCTGGTGCTGGAGCGCGGTCCGAGTGGACGCGTGCTGTCCCTGGCGGTCGAAGCGGTGGGGGCTCCTCGGCTGGTGCTGCAGCGCGATGCGATCCGTCGCCGCTTTCCGCAGCTGCCGAGCACCTTGTTCGAACCGATCTGGGAGGGCGGTGACCGCTGGCGGCTCGAGGGTGGGGGCTTCGGCCATGGTGTCGGTCTCTCCCAGGCTGGAGCCCTCGATCTGGCCCGCCGGGGCTGGAGCGTTTCCCGGATCCTTGAGCACTACTACCCAGGCACTGTGCTGATGCCATTGGGGTCCCTGGCCGGCGACCCTTAAAGTTGCCCCATCTTCAGGCGATCCCATGGCTGCGGGCGGCACCGTCACCGATCGCCGTCGTCCGAAGGCAGCGCTGTTCATGGTCGGCTGTCTGGCGGCCGGTCTCTTCCCCCATTGGTTGCCGCCCGCCCTGCGCCTGGTGCCGGCCCTCAGCCTGGCGCTGCTGCTTGGCGCTTACAGCGTGCGCACGGTGATCCTGCAGGCCTTCCGGGCGCCTGTGGTGGCCCCAGGCACGGGCGATGCCGACAGCCTGGCCTCCGTGGATGTGGTGGTGGCCGCCCGCGACGAGCAGGCGGTGATTGTGCGCCTGGTCGAGCGGCTGCTCGCCCTCCGGTATCCCAGTGATCGTCTCAGTCTCTGGATCATTGACGACGGCAGTGAGGACCGCACCGGTCCCCTGCTCGATGAGCTGGTTCAGCGCCACAGCCAGTTGCGGGTGATCCATCGCCCCCGTGATGCCGGCGGCGGCAAGTCGGGGGCACTCAATACCGTGCTCGCTCAGCTTCAGGGTCGCTGGATGCTGGTGCTCGACGCCGATGCCGATCTTCAGCCCGAGGCCCTGGAGCGGGCGGTTCGTCACGCCGAAGCCGGCGACTTCGGTGCCGTGCAACTGCGCAAGGCCGTCGTCAATGGTGATCACAACCTGCTCACCCGTGCCCAGGCGATGGAAATGGCGCTCGACGCTGTGATTCAGGGCGGCCGCCTCGCCCATGGCGGTGTCGCGGAACTGCGTGGCAATGGTCAGCTTCTGCGTCGGGAGGCTGTGATCGCCAGTGGAGGCTTCAACGAAGCCACCGTCACCGACGATCTCGATCTCAGTTTCCGTTTGTTGATCCACGGCCACGCCATCGGCCTGCTCTGGGATCCACCGGTGGAGGAGGAGGCTGTGCTGACGTTGTCGGCCCTCTGGAGGCAGCGTCAGCGCTGGGCAGAGGGCGGTCTGCAGCGATTCTTTGATTACACCCCCGACTTTTTCAGCGATCGGGTGAGCGGGTCCCAGCGGCTGGATCTGCTCTGTTTCTTCCTGCTCCAGTACGTACTGCCGGTGATGGCGGTGGCCGATCTTCTCGGTGCCCTGCTCACCCTTACCAGCCCGACGATCTGGCCGTTGTCGATCGTGGCCTTCGGCCTCTCCGGTCTGTCGATCCTGGCGGGCTGTCGACGCCAGGGCGAAGGCCCCCAGCTGCCGGCGGTCACGCCCTTCTCCCTGGCCCTGGGGATTGCCTATCTGGGCCATTGGTTCGTGGTCATCCCCTGGACCGGTCTGCGCATGGCCCTGCTGCCCAAGCGCCTGGTCTGGGCCAAGACGCTGCACCTGGGCGATCCCCAGACCAGCCCGCCCGGTTGAGACTCAGGCCGCTGAGTCCCCTGCTGTGATCGCTTCGTCGGGCGGTTCTTCGAGGCTGATCACTTCGCCGTTGAAGAAGTCGGCCAGCCGTTTGGCTTTCTCTTCGAGTTGCTGTTGCTGACGGTTGTCGGCGCTGGGTCGGCCTGCAGGGACTGGCGCCGCCGCCGCAGCTGCCGGCGTGGCCACAGCGGTCGGTGCAGGGGGGGCTGGCGCTGGCCGCTGCGCGGCTGGCTGGCTGGCCACCGGCTGGGCTTCGGGGGTGCTGGCAGGGGCGTTTGCCGGGGCGGGAGTGATCGGAGCGCTGGCGCTCTGGACAGCCGCTTCGGTCCTGACTGGAGGCTGGCTGGCTTTCGCTTCAGGGGCCTCCGAGCCGCCGCCCAGGTCAGGGGCCTGGGGG
>JBEDHF010000072.1:0-8458 GCA_041174245.1 Cyanobacteriota bacterium | reverse complement strand
GGCCAGCGGCGCAGCGGCTGGAGCTGGAGCGGGCCTTGGCGCCGCTGGGCGAGCCCTTCGGCCTCAGCCTGCCGGCGATCAGCTGGTTTGAGCAGTCGGACGAAGACTGGAGCCTGAGCTGGAAGCAGCATTGGCAACCGGATCCCGTCGGTCAGCGGCTGCTGATCCTGCCGGCCTGGCTGGAGTGCCCGGCCGAGCATGCGGACCGGCTGCAGATCGCCATCGACCCGGGCAGTGCCTTCGGAACCGGCAGCCATCCCACCACCCGCCTCTGCCTGGAGGCGATCGAGTCGCTGCCCCTGGCGGGCTGCCGGGTGGCCGATCTGGGCTGCGGCAGCGGCATCCTTGGCCTCGGGGCGCTGCGCCTGGGGGCTGCCACGGTGGCCGCTGCAGACACCGATTCGCTGGCCTACCGAGCCACCACCACCAACCGCGATCTCAACGGCTTCGGTCCTGATCGGTTGCAGGTGGCGATCGGCTCGGCCGAGTGCCTGGCCGCGCTCCTGGATTCCGTGCCGGCCGATCTGCTGCTCTGCAACATCCTGGCGCCGGTGATCGAGGCCCTCTGCCCGCAGTTCACCGCGCTGCTGGAGCCGGGGGGGGTGGGCCTGCTCAGCGGTCTGCTCGTGGATCAGGCCCCGGGGCTACAGGCTGCCCTGGCAGCCCAGGGTTGGCAGTCGGAACTGACCGCCCGGCAGAGCCAGTGGGGCCTGCTGACGATCCGTCGCGCCTCCGACGTTGCATAAGGCACGCTGATCTGTGCCCTCGTTTTGATTGGCCTTCTCCGAATCATGGGCCTCAGGCCTCTCCAGGCCCCCCCGGCGGATGTAGGAAGGGTCCGTCCTGCAGGCCTTCGGCTTCACCGAATCCTGTAAGCCCCAATCCTTTTCATGGCTTCCTACAAGGTCACCCTCATCAGCGAGGCCGAGGGCCTCAACAAGACCATTGAGGTTCCCGACGACCAGTACATCCTTGATGCCGCTGAAGAGCAGGGCATTGACCTCCCCTATTCCTGCCGTGCTGGCGCTTGTTCCACCTGCGCCGGCAAGCTGACCGCCGGTACCGTGGATCAGTCGGACCAGAGCTTCCTCGACGACGACCAGATCGAAGCTGGTTTCGTGCTCACCTGCGTCGCTTACCCGACCTCCGACTGCACGATCAAGACCCACGCCGAAGAAGAGCTCTATTGAGCCCAGCGATGGTTCGGACCGTCTTCCAGGGGCGGTCCCATCCTTTTCGCCAAGCGTTCCTGCCACCTTTCGGGGTGGCTTTTTCATGTCGGCGTGGCTTTCTCATGACTCAGTCAGCGTCCCAGCAGGTCCATGCCCTGTTGGCGTCCGGCAGCGAACACAGCAGCCCTGGCGGTCAGTACAGCTTTCGGGTGCTGGGTCCTTGCTGCCGCCTGTTTGATCGGGAGGAGCTGCCCTGGCCCTGCTGCCGCCTCGCCTGGCGCAGCAAGGAGCCGAGCTGGCGGCGTGTCGGCCGCCGCTTCGTTGCTGATCTGGCCGCGCGTCGCTGCCCCTCCTACGCGGTGGAGTTGCTCCAGCCGGGCTCCAGGCCGACGTGCACCGTGCTGACGCTGTTTCCCCAGCGGCTGGCACCACCTCTGCAGGAGTGGTGGTATAGCAAGCAGCTCGCGAGCCTTGACCCTGCCAACGATCAGCCGCCAACCTCTCCGCCGCCTGTAAGCGGCCGCTGAGGGGGCCTGGCGAGCGTTTGCCAGCTCAGTCCTGGGCGCAGGGCCTTGGGCGGGTTCAGGCCGCTTCTGGCGGCCATGCAAAAGCCCCGACAGCGGGAGCTGCCGGGGCCGGTCTGCAAGGGAATGAAGCGGTTCGGCGGATCAGAAGTAGATCTTGCCGCCGCCCCACTGGACACCCTGCACATTCGGGGCCACCAGGATGTAGGCCGCCATCAGGCGCAGGTCGTCTTCGTTCAGATCGCGCATCTTCACGAACACGTCGCTGCTGCGCAGGCTCGGGTGCAGGTCGGCGATGCTGTATTCCCCGTCGTAGGAGGTGGGATCCTTCAGGTAATCCACCAGGGCCGCGATGTTGTCGCGGGAGGGGGTGGCCAGGGCCAGGGTTTCAGGATCCAGACCGACGTTCTGGTTGGTCTTGGTGATGCCGCCGGCGTGGCACTCGCCGCAGCTGCTGTTGAACAGCTTGCGGCCGGTCTTGACGTCCTGCTCGCTGAAGGTCACCTGGGTGCCGTTGGCATCGGCCGCCACGGTGAGGTCATCCGCCGTCCACTGGGCGGCTGCCACCGGGTTGCCCCAGCAGACCAGCAGGGCCAGGGGCAGAACCAGCAGGGTCCGGAGGACGAACCGTCGGGCTGAGGAGAGGAGAGAGGCCATGAAGAAAGCCGGCAAGATGGCGGTGATCACCGCGCCTGTGCCCTTGTATCACGGGGAAAGGGCCCTCCGGCCGGGAATCACGAAGTGTTGCAGCGACGGGGCTGGTGCTGCCCGTTGCTTCTGGGGCTTCAGGCCCCGCTCTCGGGCTCCTCACCGGCCCCTGCGGCCACCTCCAGGCTGAGAAAATCCTTGGCCAGAACCGTGTTAGCAAAGATCGCGCGGGCTTCTTGCAGCAGGTCGTCGGGGCCGATCGGATTGCCTGGCATGTAGCGGGGACTGAGGTGGGTCAGCACCAGCTGGCCGACGCCGGCGGCCAGGGCGGTCTGCGCGGCCATGGTGCTGGTGGAGTGCTGCCGCTGGAAGGCCATCTCCGCTTCCCCGTGGGCGAAGGTGGCTTCGTGAATCAGCAGATCGGCCCCCTGGGCCAGGGCCACAGCCGCTTCTGAAAAGACGGTGTCAGTGCAGTAGACGACACTGCAACCGGGTCGGGGCGGACCACAGAGGCTGCTGCCGCGGATGATCCGTCCATCCTCGAGGCATATCTCGCGACCGGCCTTCAAGTCGGCGTAGATCGGCCCAGGTGGGATGCCGAGGGCACGGGCCTGGGCCACGTCAAAGCGGCCGGGCCGCGGCTTCTGGTCCACCCGGTAGGCGTAGGCGGGCACACGATGGGTGAGCAGGGTGCAGCGCACCTGCAGGTCGTCGTCGTCGAGCAGGACCGCTCCGGTGCGGGCCGCGTCCTTCACCCGATGCGTCCGCAGCGGATAGCCGATGCGGGTGGAGGAGGTGCGCAGCACACCCTCGAGGTAGTCGCGCAGCGGATCGGGGCCGTAGAGGTCGATGCCGCTGCAGTTTCCTGCCAGCCCGAGGCTGGCCAGCAGGCCCGGCAGCCCGAAGACATGGTCTCCGTGCATGTGGGTGATGAAGATCCGGCTCAGCTGCGAGACCCGCAGCTCGCTGCGCAGGAACTGGTGCTGGGTGGCCTCACCGCAGTCGAACAGCCAGAGCTCCGAGCGCTGGGGCAGTCGCAGCGCGACCGAGGAAACATTGCGGGCCCGGGTCGGAACGCCGGAGCTGGTGCCCAGAAAGGTGACCTGCACAACCAGGGGCTCTTCCAGCCATGCTGCCACGTCAGCCCGGCCGTGCCCCTGGCGGGGGGCGAGGGTGCAGGTCACAATGATGCGCTTCTGATGGGGTGGCTCCACCACCCGGGGCGATGCGCCGATCTGCGTCCTGTCTGGCGATTCTGGCGGGGATGCCTGTAGCCCTCGGTGTGCCCGCGGCTCCCTTGGCCCTCAGGGCGGCGGCCCTGCCGCTGGCGGGCAGCGAGATCCGGGTGCTGCTGCTGGAGGCCGATCAGCTGCCCGTGGCGCCTGTGGCTGGGGGGCTGCAGCTGCGCGATGGCAGCGGTCGTCTGCTGGCCTCTCTGCCGCCTGGTCAGGGCGGCACCGTTCGCGTCGCGCTGGATGCCGCCTCCCTTCGCTTTGAGCTGTCTGGCCCTGGCGCTCTATCGGCAGCGCCAGCGACCTTCGGTCGGGAGCTGTGGCTGGAGGCTGGCAGCGCAAACCCGGCCGAGCCCAACCCCGACCGGGTTTCCGCTGCTCCGGCCACCGCTGCGGCTCCAGCCGCCGGCCTACTGCCGGCGCCGGCGTTGCTGGTGCAGGGGCGTCCCTATCGGGGTCGGCTGCAGCTGCGCCTGGAGAACGGACGCCTGCAGGCGATCAACCATCTCGATCTGGAGGCCTACCTCGCCAGCGTCGTCGGCAGTGAGATGCCCGCCTCCTGGCCCCAACAGGCCCTGCGGGCCCAGGCCGTGGCCGCCCGCACCTACGCCCTGAAGGAGCGACGACCGGCGGAGCCCTTTGACCTGCGGGCCACCGTGGCCAGCCAGGTATATCGCGGCATCGAGGCGGAAACGCCCTCCACCCGCGAGGCGGTGACCGCCACCCGCCATCAGGTGCTCACCTACGGCGATGACCTCATTCAGGCCGTGTTCCACAGTTCCAGTGGCGTCGCCACCGAGGACAGCGGTGCGGTCTGGAGCCGTCAGCTTCCCTATCTCGTCAGTGTTCCCGATTTCGATCGCAGCAGTCCGGTCAGTGCCTGGAGCCTCCGCTTCACGGCCGCACAATTGAGCCAGCTCTTTCCGGAGACCGGGGGCGTCAGTCGTTTCGAGGTGCTGGCGGTCAGCGGCAGCGGTCGGCTGCGGCAGGTGCGGGTGCAGGGGCCCCGCGGCCAACGCCTCTACAGCGGCGCTGAGCTGCGTCGGATCCTCGGGCTGCGCAGCACCTGGGTGCAGTTCGAACCGCTGGCCGCTGCGGCGGCTCTTCCTGCCGCTCTGCCTGCCGCTCGGGCTCTGACCCCGCAGACCGCGTCATCCGCCGTGATGCCGGCATCGGCCACAGCCTCGGCGCCAGAGAGCGCAGCGTCTGATCCGGCCAGCGCGGCGGTGCTGCCGCCCCTGCCGCCGATCCCTCCCTCGGTCCTGACCCAGATGCCGGCTCCCCAGCCACCGGTGGGCTGGCTGTTGAAGGGGCGTGGCTTCGGCCATGGGGTCGGCATGAGCCAGTGGGGGGCGTTCGGCCTGGCCAGCCAGGGGATCGATTACACCCGCATCCTTCAGCACTATTACCGAGGGACCAGCCTGATCACGCTGCCGGAGCCGCTGCAGGCCGGGCCGCTTCCTCGCGCTGAGCTTGCCTCCAGGACGGCCGCTGCCGGCGTGACGCCGTGATGCCGCCGATGGACGGTTCCGCTCGCCCCTACCGGCTGGTGGTCGCTCCGGCGCCAGAGCTGGCGGAGCAGGTGCTTGCCGAGAGGCTCGCGTCTCGGCCGCAGCCCCTCGGGCTGGCGACAGGGGCGACGATGGAGCCCTTCTATGCCGCCCTCTCACGCCGGGTGGCGGCCTTGTCTGAGGAGCAGCAACAACGGCTGCGCCAGACCTGGTGCAGCTTCAACCTCGACGAATACGTCGGTCTGGGCCCTGAGGATCCCGAATCTTTCACGGCCACCATGGCCCGCCTGTTGCGCACGCCCCTCGGCCTCGATCACGCCTGTGTGCACTGTCCCGACGGCCTGGCCGACGATCCGGTGGCGGAAGCCCGGCGCTATCGCCTCAGCCTGGCGGCGGCCGGTGGCCTGGGGCTGCAGCTGCTCGGGCTTGGGCGCAATGGTCATGTGGGCTTCAATGAACCTCCCTGTGGCCCTGAGGCCGGCACCCGGCTGATCGACCTGACGGCGGCCACCCGGGAGCAGAACGCCTTCGCTTTTGCTGGCCAGGCATCCGCCGTGCCGGGCCAGGCGATCACGCTCGGCCTGGCGGAGATACTTTCCGCCCGGCAGCTGGTGCTGCTGGTGACGGGTGCCGCCAAGGCCGAGATCCTGGCGCGTGCGCTCAGGCAGCCACCGACGGCCGACGTGCCGGCCTCGTGGTTGCAACGCCATCCAGATCTGCTGGTGCTGGCTGATCCGGCGGCGGCGGCTGGCCTGCTCTGAGGCGTTCAGGCCATCGCCCTGTGCAGCAGGGTCTCCTCGGCGTCCAGGTTGGAGGTCACGCTGCGGACATCATCGAGGTCGTCGAGGGCTTCCAGCATCTTCAGGCAGGCCCGGAGGGTCTCTTCCTGCTGCAGGGTGCAGGCCGTCAGGGCCACCCAGCGGTGCTCCCAGTCGGTGACGCACCAGCCCTGGCCGCGCAGCCCATCCTGAAGCGACTCCAGCTGGGCGAACGGTGCATACACCTCAGCGCCGCCATCGGTGAGCTCGTAGCCACCGGCATTGATCGGTGGCTCGGCAGCTTCCAGCTCCAGCAGCGTGTCGATCAGCGCTTCTTCGTCGCGGCCCTCAAAGGTGAGGCCGACGATCGCCCGCTGCTCGAACAGATAGCCGACGCAGCCGCTTTCGCCGAGATTGCCCCCGTTCTTGTTGAAGGCCAGGCGGATATCGGCGGCCGTGCGGTTACGGTTGTCGGTGAAGGCCTCGATCAACACCGCCACGCCGCCGGGGCCGTAGCCCTCGTAGCGCACGGCTTCGAAGCTGTCGCCATCCCCGCTGCCACCACCGGCCCCTTTGGCGATGGCGCGCTCGATGTTGGCGTTTGGCATGCCGGCGGCGCGCGCCTTCTCGATCGCTGTACGCAGTTGAAAGTTGCCGGCCGGATCAGCCCCACCCCGCGCCGCCACCGTGATCTCCCGGCCGAGCCGGGTGAAGACGGCGCCGCGGCGGGCATCCACCACGGCTTTGGTGCGTTTGATCTGGGCCCATTTGCTGTGGCCGGCCATCGGGGATTGACGGGGAAGAAAAGACGGGGGATGGAGCCGCCGGATCAGCCGGCAGCATCGAAGACAAGCTTCGGCTGGAGCTGGCCGCTTCCTGTGGCGCGGGCCATGCCGGCCAGGTTGCCATCGGGAGCCAGGATCACGACCACGGTGTCCGTGGGCCGTTGCTCGGGGTCGTCAAGGGCGCGACCGCAGCGCCAGGACTGCCAGTCGCTTGCCGGCAGCTGATGCTGGCTGAGGTGCGACAGGGCCCGCAGGGGCGGCAGCGGAGCGGGCGCTGGATCATCTGCCAGTTGCTCAAGGCTGAGGCTGTCGCCAAGCGTGAAGCCCAGGGCTGCACTGCGGCGCAGGCGGGCCAGGCTGCCGCCACAGCCGAGGCTGTCGCCGAGATCCCGGGCCAGGGAGCGGATGTAGGTGCCCGCTGAGCAGGTCACGTCGAGGTGCAGTTGCTGACGTTCCTGATCCCAGCGGATCAGCTCCAGGGCTTCGATCGTCACGGGTCTGGCGGCCAGCTCCATCGTTTCGCCGCGCCGGGCCCTGGCATAGGCGCGTTCGCCCTCCACGTGCACCGCCGACACCTGGGGTGGGCGCTGCAGGATCTCGCCCCGGAAGGGGGCCAGCAGTGCCTCGATCGCCTCGCCACTGAGCGGCGGCACGGCGGCTGTGCTGAGCACGTCGCCTTCAAGGTCGTCGCTGCTGGTGCGCAGACCGAGCTGGATCACCCCCTCGTAGCGCTTGCGGCCATCGAGATAGGGGAGCAGACGGGTGGCGGGTCCCAGGGCCACCGGCAGGACGCCGGTGACGGCCGGGTCAAGAGTGCCGCCATGGCCGACCCGACGCAGCCCGTAGCGGCGGCGGATGCGGGCCACGCAATCGTGGGAGGTGAGGCCGGCGGGCTTGTCGAGAATCAGGAAGCCCATTGGGGGAGCGCCGGCCGAAGCGTCCTGGGGCTCAGCCACGGCCCTGGCCCCCGGGGCGATTGGCAACAGCGCCGGGGAAGGCAGCGGACATCGGAGGGAGCGGCAAGGACGTGTTGCCGCCCAGGCGCGACCTGGGCGACGGGGCGGCATCAAAAAGGCCCCAGGCATGGCTGGGGCCAGAATGCCCGCAGGCCGGGCTCAAGCAGGGGCGATCGGCGAGGGCCGTCAGGCCACGGCGACGTTGATGCGCTTGCGGTTGCGCAGGCCGCGGCTGATGGTGTCGAAGCTGACCACACCGTCGACGAGGGCGAAGAGGGTGTCGTCAGAACCGCGACCGACATTGACGCCGGGCAGCACCGAGGTGCCGCGCTGACGGATCAGGATCGAGCCGGCGGTCACGGCTTCACCGCCGTAGCGCTTGACGCCGAGACGCTTGGAGTTGGAATCGCGACCGTTGCGGGTGGAACCTGTGCCTTTCTTATGGGCCATGGGGAGGAAATCCGGTGGAAGGGAAGGAAGGAAAAGGAGCGCAGCTCTGATCAGGCGATGGCCTTGCCGCCAACCTTGATCGACTGAACCATGACCCGGGTCAGCTCCTGACGGTGACCATTCTTGCGCCGGGTTTTCTTCTTGGGGCGCATTTTGTAGACGATGATCTTGGGGCCGCGGCGATGGCCGAGCACCTTGAGTTCAACGCTGGCACCGCTGACGTAGGGCTGGCCGACGGTGGCGCCCTTGCTGTCCTTCACGAGCAGAACCTGCTCCAGGGTGACCGTCTCATCGACCTCTGCCGCCAGGCGATCAAGGTCGTAGTAGCGGTTGGGCTGCAGCCAGAACTGTTGGCCAGAGGCCTCGACGATGGCGTAAGGACCGGATTCGCCGGCGGCGGCGCTGGTCTGGGAGGCGGGTGT
>JBEDHF010000071.1:0-2962 GCA_041174245.1 Cyanobacteriota bacterium | reverse complement strand
CAGCGGTACCGTGCGCAGCTCGCCGCTGGCCCCATCCAGCTGTTCGGCCAGGCTCCGGCTGACGATCGCCTGGCCGCCACGGTCGCCGCGTAGCCAGAGATCGCCGATGGCCGCGGTGTCGGCTCCCAGCTGCACAAGCGCGGCCCGCAGGTCGTTGGCACTGGCGGGATCGAAGAGGAAATTGCCGCTGATCTCCAGCCCGTCCAGGGGGGCCTGTTCGTCGCTGGCCAGAGGACGATCGCTGGCATTCCCGTCCTGCTCACGACGGGCCAGCCGCAGGCAGCGGCGTTCAGCGCCCGGCAGGCCCCCGTCCCAGCGCCGGCTCAGTTCGCTGAGCTGGGCCAGGCCGGCGTCGATCTCTTCCGCTTCGGCGCCGCTGAGGAAGGCACTCCAGCGCGGTTCCCAGGTGCGTAGCACCGTCTCCGCCAGGGTGAGGACAGCCGCGAAGGCCTCGGGATGACGGGCGCCCTCCAGCAGTGCACGGTGCGGAAGCATCAGCCCTCCGAGAGCCGCACCACGGCCTGGGGACGGGCTTTCTGCAGCACGGTCCAGGGCATCTCCACCCCCTGAACCGTTTCCACGAGCAGCAGCCAGCTGCCTTCTTCGACCCGGTTGCGCAGGCTGCGGATGCGATCGCTTTCCTCGGAGTTCACACTGGCCGCGGCGGCGAAGCTGCCCATCCAGCCCGAGCCCAGGCCCAGCAGACCGCCGATCAACGGTTCGGCCCAGGTGCCCAGGCTGGAGAACGTGGTCAGGTCGGTGATCTGGGTGAAGGTCACGCCGGCCAGAAAGCCGAAGGGGATCAACCAGCGGGCCATGCTGCGCTGCCGGAGCTGGCGGGCGATCGCCGGATTGAGGCGGTCGACGTTCGCAAAGGCGGTTTCGCCAGGACCGATGGCGACCAGCAGGGCTGGTGCCGGCACCTGCTCGGCCAGGGCGTCCCGCAGCTGCTGCAGGTTGCGGCGCTCGTTGAGCACGACGACGACGCTGGTTCCCAAGTGGATCGACTCCCTGTGGCTGGCACGGCCTTGATTCTCCCTTGTTCGGCCGCGGATCGGGGCCGCTGGCTGCGTTGGCGGAGGCCCCGCAGCAGGGGGCTCTCTACACTGCACCTCCGGCCTCCCCTCCACAGGCTTCTCCACCACCGCGCCGGGTCATGACGAAAGTTCTGGTTTCCGATCCCATTGATCAAACAGGGATCGACATTCTTTCCCAGGTCGCCCAGGTGGATGTGCGCACCGGCCTGTCGCCGGACGAACTGAAGGCGACCATCGGCGACTACGACGCCCTGATGATCCGCTCGGGCACCACCGTGACGGCCGACATCATCGCCGCTGCGGACAAGCTGCGGATCATCGGCCGCGCCGGGGTGGGGGTCGACAACGTGGATGTGCCGGCAGCCACCAAGCGCGGTGTGATCGTCGTCAACTCGCCTGAGGGCAACACGATCGCGGCCGCTGAGCACGCCCTGGCGTTGATGCTCTCGCTGTCACGCCATGTCCCCCATGCCCACGTCAGCACCATGGCGGGCGGCTGGGATCGCAAGAAGTACGTCGGTAACGAGCTATACAAGAAGAAACTCGGCGTGGTCGGTCTCGGCAAGATCGGCTCCCACGTGGCCCGGGTGGCCAAGGCGATGGGCATGGATGTGATGGCCTACGACCCGTTCGTTTCCGCCGAGCGCGCCCAGCAGATGCAAGTGCGGCTGATGCCGTTGCCGGCCCTGTTTGCAGAAGCTGATTACGTCAGCCTGCACCTGCCGCGCACCCCGGACACCGAGAACCTGGTCAACGCCGAGCTGCTGCGCACGATGAAGCCCACGGCGCGAATCGTGAACTGTGCCCGCGGCGGCATCATCGATGAACCCGCCATTGCCGAGGCGGTGGAGAAGGGCGTGATCGCCGGTGCCGCCCTGGATGTCTTCGCCAAGGAGCCTCTGCAGGCCGATTCGCCGCTTCGCAGTGTCAGTGAGCGTCTGATCCTCACGCCCCACCTCGGTGCCTCCACGGAAGAGGCTCAGGAGAACGTGGCGATCGACGTGGCGGAGCAGATCCGCGATGTCCTCCTCGGCCTGCCTGCCCGCAGCGCCGTCAACATCCCCGGCCTCAACGCCGAGGTGATGGAGCAGCTCAAGCCCCACCTGCAACTCGCCGAAACCCTCGGCCAGCTGCTCAGCCAGCTGGCCGGTGGTCAGATCAGCGAACTGGAGGTGCGTCTCCAGGGTGAGTTCGCCAACCATCCGTCCCAGCCTCTGGTGATTGCGGCCCTCAAGGGCCTCCTCTCCACCGCCCTGGGCGATTCGATCAACTACGTCAACGCCGGCCTCGAGGCCAAGGAGCGCGGGATCCACGTGCTCGAGGTCAAGGATGAGGCGGCCCGCGACTTCGCCGGCGGTTCCCTGCAGATCAGCTCCCGCAGCGCCGCCGGTGACCACAGCGTCACCGGTGCCGTTTTTGCTGATGGCGAGCTTCGGGTGACCACGATTGATGAGTTCCCGGTGAATGTGGCTCCCAGCCGCCACATGCTCTTCACCCGTCACCGCGACATGCCCGGCATCATCGGCCAGCTCGGCTCGCTCCTCGGTGAGCACAACGTCAACATCGCCTCGATGCAGGTGGGCCGACGGATCGTGCGGGGTGATGCCGTGATGGTGCTCAGCCTGGATGATCCGATTCCTGCCGCCCTGCTGGCCTCGATTCACCAGATCAACGGCATTCAGGAAGCCCACCCGGTCACCTTCTGAGGCCGCCGCGATGACCGGACCCCTGAGCTGGTGGCGGCTGGAGATGGCCGCCCCTGAGGAGCTCGAGGAATCTCTGCTCTGGAAGCTCAACAGCCTTGGGATCCCCAGAGTCGCGGTCCGGCATCAGCCGGACCAGCCCAGGGATCGCCGGCTGCTGGCCTGGTTGCCGGCGATCGACTGGCCAGCGGCGCAGCGGCTGGAGCTGGAGCGGGCCTTGGC
>JBEDHF010000070.1:0-9972 GCA_041174245.1 Cyanobacteriota bacterium | reverse complement strand
CTATGGCGGCAACGCGGCCCTGAACCCCTCACCGCGCCAAGCCCTCTGATGGCAGCAGGGCGCTGACGAGCGCCTCAGAACAGCCGCTTTCAAGCCCTCGCGACCAAGGTTGCGAGGGCTTTTTGCTGTCCAGGAGTACGCCAGCTGCGGGCCAACCAGCCCCGATCGCGGTGACGCCGAGGCCAGCCGGCCCGGCCCGGATCCCGAGTCCCCTGCGCCAAGAACCCGGCGACTGCAGCGCCGCGGCAGCGAAGCGCAGGGAATGGCCAGCGCTGCCAGAGGCCTGGTTCATTCACAAAGATTGACCGACTCAGACACAAAGAAGAATCACAAAGGAACCCCCGATCACTTGAAAACAATTCGGCCGAAAGTCATTGGCAGCAAAGGGATCTCGGCACCGGCAGGGGGTGAAGAACTGTTACCACCCCCGGAGCCGATGCGGAGGCTTGGCGCAGAATGATTCGGCGATCAGCACCGCTGAACGCAACCCGCTTCGCCGGCGACCGCAAGGAACGCCAGACGCCGCCTCGAATCCGGCCCAGGCTCGCCTGGGGTTCCGGCTGCAGAGTCCCGGTCCAGAAGCAGCCCCCACCCCTTACCCACCGGATATCGGTCTCCGTTCACGGCGACCGCTTGTTTCGAGGCAGAACTGCATGAGCATCGTCTCCAACTCGATCATCAACGCGGACGCCGAAGCCCGCTACCTCAGCCCTGGCGAACTCGACCAGATCAAGTCATTCGTGGCAGGCGGCCAACGCCGGCTTCGCGTGGCTCAGGTCCTGGCCGAGAGCCGCGAGCGCATTGTGAAGCAGGCCGGCGGCGCACTGTTCCAGAAGCGCCCTGACGTCATCTCCCCCGGCGGCAACGCCTACGGCGAGGAAATGACCGCCAGCTGCCTGCGCGACATGGATTACTACCTGCGCCTTGTCACCTACGGGGTGATCGCTGGTGATGTCACTCCGATTGAAGAAATCGGCATCATCGGTGCCAAGGAGATGTACCGCGCCCTGGGCACTCCCCTCGAAGCCATGGCCGAGGCCGTGCGCGAGATGAAGGCAGTGGCGACCAGCCTGCTGACCGGCTCCGACGCCGAAGAGGCTGGCTTCTACTTCGACTACGTGGTCGGCGCCCTCTCCTGAGGCTGCACCCTCTTTCGTTCTCCGCCAACTCCCGGGTTTCATGCAAGACGCAATCACCAACGTCATCAACCAGGCCGACGTCCAGGGTCTCTACCTCGACGGCTCTTCCTTCGGTCGCCTTGAGCAGTATTTCGCCAGCGGTGAACTCCGCGTGCGTGCTGCTGCCACCATCAGCGCCAACGCTTCCGCGATCATCAAAGAAGCTGTGGCCAAGTCGCTGCTGTACTCGGACATCACCCGTCCGGGCGGCAACATGTACACCACCCGTCGCTATGCCGCCTGCATCCGCGACCTCGACTACTACCTGCGTTACGCCACCTACGCCATGCTGGCTGGTGACACGTCGATCCTCGACGAGCGCGTGCTGAACGGCCTCAAGGAGACCTACAACTCCCTGGGTGTGCCCATCGGTGCCACGGTGCAGTCGATCCAGGCCATGAAGGAAGTCACCGCTTCCCTCGTCGGTCCCGACGCCGGTCGCGAAATGGGCGTGTACTTCGACTACATCAGCTCCGGCCTGGGCAACTGATCCCTGCCAACGGCATACCCTGAGGATCCTTCCCATGCGCCTGTTCAAAGTCACGGCCTGCATTCCCTGCCCTGAAAAGAGCCGTAGCCAGCGCGAGCTGCAGAACACCTTCTTCACGAAGTGGGTTCCCTACGAAAGCTGGTTCGCTGAACAGCAGCGGATCATGAAGCAGGGAGGCAAGATCCTGAAGGTTGAGCTGGTCACCGGTCGTCGTCAGGTCAACGTCGGCAACTGACTCCAGTCCGCTTTCAAATCACCAACGAAGCCCGGTTCAATGCCGGGCTTTTTTCATGGTCCTGAGCTCAGATCAGGCAGGACAGGCGCCGCCCCGCAAACGAAACCGCGCAGGCTTCGCCGCAACGCATGGACGCGGGCCAGGACCCCAAGGGATCCGATCCAAACCATCGGCTCGACGGCCTCAGCACGGATGCAGTCGAGCCAGTGCATCCCCGTGCTGAGGCGTCGCAACGCATTCGTCTCAGGGATGGATCGGGCCAGAGCACAACCTGACTCACTTCGTTGAATCCCTGCGTGGATCCCGGTGATCCGCCATGAGGTTGCGTTCACGCTGGGCGCCTCACGGGCAGATCCCGTCGGATTGAACCTGGCTGCAGCGACAAGTCGTTGCTTCGGTTCAGCCATGAAAGGGCGGATCGCTGCCTCGCTTGTGACCGCAAGGCGTCGTAGGCAGCCACGGCCCCGCAGTGCAGCTGTGGTCCGCACAGGCGTTGGCCATAGCGGCGCTACCGACCCGCAGCCGGCTCGCACCGATGGCTGACGATCCCAGCGCACCGTCGGACCAGAATCACCCTCGCTGATCACGATGCAGCGCCCTGAAAGGGACAGCCATGGCCATGGAGGGCAGAATCAGCACAGCAAGCGCCTTGTCTGAGCCCCCGCTGTCGTGCCATCGCCCTTCCCACCTGGAGCCGTGCCTGAACGGGGCCGACAGCGCCGACAGCAAGGGGCGCCCCAGAGCGGTTCCCCCCTCCGGAAACAGGAGCGTCGCTCGGGCAGCGAGCCAACACCACAACGGGGCGGCCTGCTGCCGCTGGCCTGGGGCGATTGGCCAGCCGAAGCGAGGCTGATGCTGGGCTTGATCGCCATCTGGAGCCTGGTCGGGCTGCTGGTGCTGACCTCAGCCAGCTGGTGGGTGGCCGAACGGGAAATGGGCGATGCCGCCTACTACCTCAAACGACAGTTTCTCTGGTTGATCGCCAGCTGGGGCCTGCTCTGGTTGGCCCTGAACACCACCATTCGCCGCTGGCTCAGGCTGGCGCCGACAGGGTTGCTGATCGGCATCATCCTGATCGCACTGACCCTGGTGGCCGGCAGCACGGTCAATGGTGCCAGCCGCTGGCTGGTTCTCGGACCGATTCAGATCCAACCCTCGGAAGTCGTCAAACCCTTCGTGGTGCTGCAGGGGGCGAATCTGCTGGCCCAATGGCCGCGCATGGCACGGGATCAGAAAGCGGTCTGGCTGGTGATTCTGGTAGCCCTGATCGGCTTGATCCTCAAGCAGCCCAATCTCAGCACCGCCGCCCTGACTGGCTTGGTGCTCTGGCTGATGGCCCTGGCCGCCAACCTGCCGATGCCGTCCCTGCTGGGCACAGCCGTGCTCGGTGGAATCGCCGGGATGATCAGCATCTCCGTGAACACGTACCAGCGACTGCGGGTGATCTCCTTTCTGGATCCCTGGGCCGATGCCCAGGGCAACGGTTACCAGTTGGTGCAGAGCCTCCTGGCGATCGGCTCCGGCGGCCTGATGGGCGAAGGCTTCGGACTCTCAACCCAGAAGCTGCAGTACCTGCCCATTCAGACCACCGACTTCATCTACGCCGTCTTCGCCGAGGAATTCGGCTTTATCGGAGCGGTCGCGGTGATCCTGTTTCTGATCGCCTTCGCCTTTGTCGGGCTGCGGATCGCCCTGCAATGCCGCACCAACCAGACCCGTCTGGTGGCAATCGGCTGCACCACGCTGCTGGTCGGTCAGTCGATTCTGAACATCGCCGTCGCCAGTGGCTCGATGCCGACCACAGGCCTGCCCTTGCCGATGGTCAGTTACGGCGGCAACTCGCTGCTGGCCTCGTTGCTGTGTGCAGGCCTGATCCTGCGCTGCTCGCTCGAATCGGAAGGCGCCGATCCCGGTCGACCACGCCGGCGGGCACAAGCCGCCGGATAGGCTGATCGTCCGATTTCACAACGGCATGATCAGCCTCGGGCCCCAGCTGTCGGACTGGGCCACCACGGGGGAACAGCTGTTGCGAACCTCCCTTGCCGATCCCGGCCCGCTCACCCTCGGGCTCGTGTTCTTCGGGGGACTTCTGACCAGCCTGGGCCCCTGTTCCCTCTCGCTGTTGCCGGTGACGCTCGCTTACCTGGCGGGCTTTCGGGGCGACCAACCCAAGCCCTGGCTGCGCAGTCTCAGCTTCTGCAGCGGCATCGTCGCCTCCCTGGTGCTGCTTGGCATGGCCAGTGGCCTGCTCGGCCGCATCTACGGCCAGGTTCCCCGCCTTGTGCCGGCGATCGTCGCCGCCCTGACGGTGGTGATGGGCCTGCAGCTGCTCGGACTCCTGAAGATCCCGCTGCCCGCAGGGCCCGATCCAGACCAGTGGCGCCGCAAGGTTCCAGCTCCTCTGGCACCGCTGGCGGCCGGCCTTGCCTTTGGCCTGGCGGCATCCCCCTGCACAACACCGGTGATGGCCGTGCTGCTGGCCTGGATCGCCCAGGCCGGCAACCCCCTGGCGGGCGTGCTGGTGCTCACTTGCTTTGGTGCGGGCCAGGTGCTGCCGCTGCTGCTGGCTGCCCTGATGGCCAGCAGCCTGCCCGGCCTGCTGAAGATGCGGGCGGCCAGCCAATGGATCCCCTCGATCAGCGGTGTGGTGCTGCTGATGGTCGGCAGTCTCACCCTGATCGCACAATGGCCATGACCCGTTCCTTGTTCCGCCTGGTCGGTTGGCTGGCCGATCTGAGGCTGGCGATCGTGTTGCTGGTGCTCGTGGCCGTGGCCAGCGGCCTAGGTACCGCCATCCCCCAGAAAGAGAGCACCGCCTTCTATCACCAGCTTTACGACGTCAGACCCTGGCTGGGCCTGGTCAAGGCCGACGGCATTCTTGGGCTTGAGCTCGATCACATTTATTCCAGCCATTGGTTCCTGGGCCTGCTGGCCTGGCTGGGACTCTCCCTGGTGCTCTGCAGCTGGCGTCGTCAATGGCCGGCCCTGCAGGCAGCACTGCGTTGGATTGACTACCGCACCCCACGCCAGCTCAGCAAGCTGGCGATTGCGGAAACGGTGACCTGCGCCGCGCCCCTGGAACGCCTCGAACGGCTCGAGCAGGACCTGCGCCAGCGTGGCTGGCAGATCAAGCGACAGGACGACCGCCTGGCCGCGCGCCGGGGTGTTGCCGGCCGGGTCGGTCCATTGCTGGTGCACGCGGGCCTGGTGGTGCTGATGGTGGGCGCGGCCTGGGGGGCCCTGGCCGGCCAGAAGCTGGAGCGGTTCCTCGCCCCCGGCCGGGAACTGGAACTGCTGAACAATCGCGGTGAAAGCCAGCTGCATCTGCAGCTCCAGGACTTCAGCATTCAGCGCGATCCAGCCGGGCGCCCGGAACAGTTCCAATCGGTGCTGCAGCTCCAGGACAGCGGCAGCACCAGCAGCGAGGAGCGGACGATCAGTGTCAACCACCCGCTGCGTTACCGCGGCATGACCGTGTATCAGGCCGACTGGGCCCTGGCCTCGGTGACGGTGCAACTGGGGCGATCCCCGGAACTGGAACTGCCGCTGCAGAGCTTCCCCCAGTTGGGCGAGCAGGTGTGGGGACTGGTGCTGCCGACGCGCCCCGATGGCAGCCAACCGGTGTTGCTGATCCTGCGTCAGGAACAGGGCCCGGCCGAGGTCTACAGCGGCGAAGGCAACCTGATCGGCCAGATCGTGCCAGGCGGCGAAGCGCTGGAGGTGCTGGGGCTACCGCTGAAGGTGGTGCGGGTGCTGCCCGCCAGCGGGCTGTTGCTGAAGAAGGATCCAGGCGTGCCGCTGGTCTACGCCGGCTTTGCGATCAGCCTGCTCGGCGGCGGCCTCAGCCTGGTGGCCACCCGCCAGCTCTGGGCGGTGGCCGAGTCGGAGGCGGGCCTGATCCATGTGGCCGGGCTCTGCAACCGCAACCTCACCGCCTTTGCCCAGGAACTGCCCCAACTGATGGCCTGAGCCGAGCGAACGGCTTGCTCCGACGCGTTTCAGTCCTTCGCTGGCTCTGGATCAGCAGGGCTGACGGGTGCCATGGCTGACCCGGACCACGGTGTGCACATTGCCCCGGGGATGGAAGTCGGCCTCCAGTTGCATCCAGACCGGATCCGTCGCTGCCACCAGGTCGTCGAGGATCCGGTTGGTCACCTCCTCATGGGAGATCGACCGGTCGCGATAGCTGTTGACATAAAGCTTGATCGCCTTCAGTTCGACCACCCTCGGGCCCGGTTGATAGATCAGCCGCAGCACCGCGAAATCGGGATAGCCGGAAAAGGGGCATTTGCAGGTGAACTCGGGCAGCTCAATCGACACCTCATAGGGACGGCCGATGCGTGGATTGTCGAAACAGATCAACTGGGCCTCGGCAATCGCCCGCTCGCCATAGAGCGGGGTGCGGGTCGACTCCAACGACGAGCTCTCCAGCGTCGACCCAGGCACCTGGTCAGAAGAAAGCGAAGCGGCCATCACCACAGCGGCTGATCATGCCTGGATGTTACGGACTGCCTGGCATCCGGTAGCAACCGGCACCACAGTCCGCCCCCGGAGCCGGCCTAATGGGCAAAGGATCCGCCAGCGCCCACAGCCCCAGGCCGCCCTGGCGCGCGACAGGCGCTCGGCACTCCCCCCTTCCTCAGGCCGCTCCGACCTGAGAGACTCATCCCAGAGCCATCCCTGCCCCATGAAAAAGATCGAGGCCATCATTCGCCCCTTCAAGCTCGAGGACGTCAAGCTCGCCCTCGTCAACGCTGGCATCGTGGGCATGACGGTCAGCGAGGTTCGCGGCTTCGGTCGTCAGAAGGGCCAGGTGGAGCGCTACCGCGGCTCCGAATTCACCGTGGAGTTTCTGCAGAAGCTGAAGCTGGAAATCGTGGTCGAAGACGAACGGGTGGAAACCGTGGTCAACGCCATCCAGGAAGCCGCCCGCACCGGCGAAATCGGCGACGGCAAGATCTTCATCAGCACGATCGACTCGGTGATCCGGATCCGCACCGGCGACCGCGACGCCAGCGCCATCTGATCCACCAGCTCAGGCCAGGGCGGGGCCCCTCAGGACAGGGTGTCCCGCACCAGGGCATCTAGCACCGGCCGGCTCAGATCGGCCGCGCCCGCCTCGCTGCTCAGCGGCCCTGGCGCCGCCCCACGGCGTTGAATCCAGAGCAGATATTCGTGGTTGCCGGCCGGTCCGGTGATCGGGGAAGCCACCACTCCCTGGCCCTGCCAGCCCAGCGCTTCCGCTGCCGTCAGCACGGCAGCGATCGCATCGACATGGGCCGCCGGATCCCGGACCACCCCGCCCTTGCCCACGCGCTCACGGCCCACCTCAAACTGCGGCTTGACCAGCAGCACCGCCTCAGCCGCTCCGGGGGCCAGCAAACGCCCCAGGGCCGGCAGCACCAGCACCAGGGAAATGAACGACACATCAGCCACGGCCAGATCCGGCCAGGGATCAGCCGGGCCATAGAGGTCCTCGGGCTGCAGATGGCGAAGGTTGGTGCGCTCGCGCAGCACCAACCGCTCATCGGTGCGCAGGCTCCAGGCGGTCTGGCCATAGCCGACATCAATGCCGTAAACCCGCGCGGCACCACCCTGAAGCAGGCAGTCGCTGAAGCCACCGGTGGAGATGCCGCCATCGAGGCAGATCCGCTCATCCAGGGCGATCGGGAAGGCCGCCAGAGCCGCGGCCAGCTTCTCGCCACCCCGGGAGACGTACCGCGGCGGCTGCTCAACCCTTGGCACCAGATCGGCAGCCACCGCATGGCCGGGCTTGTCGAGCAGGGTGCCGGAGGCATCCCGCACCCGCCCGGCACGGATCAACTGCTGGGCCTGCTGGCGGCTCGTGGCCAGGCCAAGGCTGACCAGGTGCTGATCGAGGCGGCTCTTTGTGGTCATGCCGACATAAAAAGACAGCAGAAGTGGAACAAAAGCAGCGCAGGCAGGCCGGCCCTGAGCAAAGCACCGGACGATGATCCGACGTTCACGATCCTCGATGTCTCGCCTCAACGGATCATCTCGCAAGCCGATGCCAGCCCCCAGCCCCGAAGGCGGCGGTGAACTGATTGAGCTGCTGCATCCAGGCAGCTTCGTGCATCTGCGCAACCATCCCGAGGACCTGCCGCCGTTTCAGGTGATCCGCTGCCAGGGAGGGCGCTGCTGGGTCCGCCAGCAGAGCTGGGGTGGGCTGTTGCACTGGGAGGTGGCCCATCGTCAGTTGCGCCGGGCCGCCTGACCACCGACCCATACATTGGGGAAGCTGTTGCCACGCGCTGGCCTTGATCGAGCGTTACACCCTGCCCGAGATGGGCGCCATCTGGAGCGAAGAGGCCAAATTCCAGAGCTGGCTGGATGTGGAAATCGCCGCCACTGAAGCCAACTGTGAGCTGGGCCGCGTGCCCGCTGAGGCGGTGGCCACGATCAAGGAGAAGGCCCGCTTCAGCGTTGAGCGGATCCTGGAGATTGAGGCCGAAGTCCGCCACGACGTGATCGCCTTCCTCACGAATGTGAACGAGCACGTCGGCGATGCCGGCCGTCACATCCACGTGGGCATGACCAGCTCCGATGTGCTGGACACCGGCCTCGCCCTGCAGATGAAGGCCTCGGTGCAGCTGCTTCGCCGGGAGCTCGACCAGCTGTGCGACGCCCTCCGGCAGCTGGCTCGTGAGCACAAGGCGACCGTGATGATCGGCCGCTCCCATGCCATTCACGGCGAACCGATCACCTTCGGCTTCAAGGTGGCGGGCTGGCTGGCGGAAGCGGAACGCAACCGTGAGCGGCTGGAACGTCTGGAAACCGCCGTCAGCGTCGGTCAGATCTCCGGGGCGATGGGCACCTATGCCAACACCGACCCCCAGGTCGAAGCGATCGCCTGCGCCAGCCTCGGTCTGGTGCCCGACACCGCAAGCACCCAGGTGATCGCCCGGGATCGCCACGCGGACTACGTGCAGACCCTGGCCCTGGTGGGTGCGGCCCTGGAGCGTTTCTCCACCGAGATCCGCAACCTGCAGCGCACCGACGTGCTCGAGGTGGAGGAGAACTTCGCCAAGGGCCAGAAGGGCAGCTCAGCGATGCCCCACAAACGCAACCCGATCCGCAGCGAGCGCATCGGCGGTCTGGCCCGGGTGCTGCGCAGCTACGTGGTGGCAGCCCTGGAGAACTGTGCCCTCTGGCATGAGCGCGACATCAGCCACAGCTCCGTGGAGCGGATGATGCTGCCCGACTGCTCCGCAACCCTGCATTTCATGCTGCGGGAGATGACGGCCGTGGTGAAGGGGCTGGGGGTCTATCCAGACAACATGGCCCGCAACATGAACGTCTACGGCGGCGTGGTGTTCAGCCAGCGGGTGCTGCTGGCGCTTGTGGAGGCCGGCATCAGCCGCGAAGACGCCTACCGGATCGTGCAGCGCAACGCCCACACCGCCTGGAACACCGCCGGCGGTGACTTCCGCGCCAATCTCGAAGCCGATGCGGAGGTGACCTCCCGCCTTAGCCCGGCCCAGCTGGCCGAATGCTTCTCCACCGATCTGCACCAGGCCAACCTGGGCGTGATCTGGGAGCGGCTGGCGATCTAGGCCCGGTGGTAGGGCCCGCCCTGCTGGATGCTCTGGGCCCGGTAGAGCTGCTCGAGCAACAGCAACCGGGCCAGCTCGTGCGGGAAGGTCATCGGCGAGAGGCTGAGCTGCCAGCGCGCCTCCGCCTTGATCGCGGGATCGAGGCCATCAGCGCCACCGATCACGAAGGCCAGCCGCTCGGAGCCGGAGCCCTCGAGCCGCTGGGCAAAGGCGGTGGAGGAGAAGGTGCGCCCCTCCTCCGTGAGCGCCACCAGGCGCTCATCGGGCCGCAGGGCCGCGCGGATCGCCTCGGCTTCGCGGCCCATGCCGCCATCGCGTAACTCCACGATCTCCAGGCCTGGCAGGCGCTTGAGATAGAGGGCCACGCCCTCATGCACCCAGCCCTTGCGCACCTTGCCGACCGCCAGGATGCGGATGCGGGAGGGATTGATCATCGAGGGCCGAGAGGGAGGGCGAAGGAGCAGCGTGGGAGGGCTCGGCTCAGGGCTCTGGTCC
>JBEDHF010000069.1:0-4898 GCA_041174245.1 Cyanobacteriota bacterium | reverse complement strand
TGCCACCGAAGACGCCGGCGCTGACGCCTGAGTTCCCCCCCGATGTCCGGGGCGGATCCTCGTCAGACCTTCACGATTGATCTGCCCGACCAGGAAGCCGCTCTGGCCTTGGCCGGCGACGCCGAAGCGACCTTGCACCGGATTGAGGCCCTGACCGGGGCCTCCCTGGTGCTTCGCGGGCTGCAGCTGATGATCCAGGGGCGTCCCGCCCAGCTGGAGCGCAGTGCAGCGCTGGTGGAATTGTTGCGTCCCTTCTGGCAGGAGGGGCAGGCGGTGACCACCGTTGATCTCCAAACCGCCCTGCAGGCCCTCGACAGTGGCCGCGGCCAGGAGCATCAGACCCTGAGCCAGCAGGTGCTCACCCGCAGCCAGAGCGGCAAGCTGCTGCGCCCGCGCACCCTGCGTCAGAAGGCGTATGTGGAGGCGATGGAGCGCCACGACCTCACCCTGGCCCTGGGCCCGGCTGGCACCGGCAAGACCTTTCTGGCCACGGTGCAGGCCGTGAAGATGCTGCAGGAGCGGCGGGTGGAGCGGTTGATCCTCACGCGGCCAGCGGTGGAAGCGGGCGAGCGGCTTGGCTTCCTGCCCGGTGATCTGCAGCAGAAAGTCGACCCTTACCTGCGGCCCCTCTACGACGCCCTGCATACCCTGCTGGGCCAGGAGCGCACCGCCGCCCTGATTGAGAAGAATGTGATCGAGGTGGCACCGCTGGCCTACATGCGCGGCCGCACGCTGTCGGAAGCCTTCGTGATCCTCGATGAAGCGCAGAACACCACCACCACCCAGATGCGGATGGTGCTGACCCGGCTCGGGGAACGTTCGCGGATGGTGGTGACGGGCGATCCCAGCCAGGTGGACCTGCCCTCCGGCGTCTGCAGTGGCCTCCAGGAGGCCGCCGAGGTGCTCGAAGGGCTCGAAGGGGTGGCGATCTGCCGGCTCAGCGCCGCCGATGTGGTGCGGCATCCGCTCGTGCAGCGCCTGGTCAACGCCTACGCCAGCCGCGACCAGCGCCGGCCCCGCTGAACCGGGGCAGCCCCTGGCCCAGGCCGGAACGATGCGATTGGATGGACTTCCGCCTGAACCAGCCAAGGGCAAGCCGGCGATGAAGAAGGTGATGCCGCTCCAGATGCCGCTTCCCATGCCGCTTCGGCTCCCCCTGCAGATCGCGCTGGCGAGCCTGCTGGCCTACCTCCTGGGCACCTGGTTCACGGCCCTGTTTCCGGGCTACCTGCCGCAGATCGGCGGGCTGTGGTCGGCGATCTCAGCGATCGTGGTCACCCAGCTCAGCCGCCGCGACACCATGGCCTCCGCCTCGCTGCGGATCCTCGGATCGGCGATCGGCGCCCTGACGAGCGCTGTCTATCTCGCGTTCCTGCCCTTTCATCCCCTGGGCATGGCGGCGGCGATCCTGATCACCGCGCTGCTCTGCCAGAGCGCCAACATCCCCAGCCATGCCCGGCTGGCGGCGATCACCGTGATCGTGGTGATGGTGACCTCCAGCCTGGATCCCCACCTCAATCCCGGCCTGAACGCCCTGCTGCGCCTGGCGGAATCGTGCATCGGCACCGGTGTGGCCGTGCTGGCCGTGGCCCTCTGGCCAGCCGAGCGCTCGATGCAAACTGGAAGCTCAGCGCAGGCTGGGCGCTCGGCGCAGCCAGAGGCCGAAAGCGGCCGTTGAGCACCTGGGGCGGACCCAGATGGGGGGATCCACACCCGCCGCCATCGCGCGACCTGGACAACGCTGCCAGGATGGTTTCAGTTCTTCCCCTGAGCCATGCCGGCCAGCAGCAATTTCCAGGAAGCGATCCGCCAGGCGCAATCGAGCGCCCTGGTAGGTCCCAACGTCGTCAACCGCGCCCTTCCCTATGTGGGCGGCGGCATGGTGCTCACCGCCGCTGGGGTGATGGCCGGCCTGACGATGCTCGCCAGCCACTCGCCGCTGTTCATGCCGCTCTTCTGGGTGGCCCTGATCGGCAACTTCATCCTCTTCTTCGTGGCCCAGAACGTGGCCAACCAGGGCAACAACGCCACGGCACTGCCCCTGTTGGCCACCTACAGCCTGATCACGGGCTTCACCCTCAGCGGCCTAGTCAACTACGCCCTCGTGATCAGTGGCGTCGGCGCCGTCGGTACCGCCGTGCTGGCCACGGGCCTCACCTTCGTGATCGCCTCGGTGGTCGGCCGCCGCATGAGCGACAGCGTCGGTCAGGCCCTCAGTGGCGCCGTCGGCCTCGGCCTGGTAGGCCTGTTGATCGCGATGGTGGTGCAGGTGGTGGGCAGCCTCTTTGCCCCCGGCACCTTCTCCGTCGGCGGCTTTGAGCTGATGATCGCCGGCTTCGGCACGGTGCTCTTTGTGGGCGCCGCCTTCGTGGACTTTTACACGATGCCCCGCGCCTACCGCGACGATCAGTATCTGGCCGGCGCCCTGGGGATGTATCTCACCTACATCAACCTGTTCGTGTTCATCCTGCGCCTGATCATCGCCCTCAATGGCGGTGGCCGCCGCGACTAAGGCCCCACCGGCCGCACGGCTGGAAGACCCCAGCCCATGGGCCCTGGCCCCGTTCTCTCGGGATCGTGGTCAGGGCCTTTAAGCCTGAGCAAGGGCTGCCAAGGCGCTGACCACCGGCAGAGTTGGGGCCCTTTCCGTGCAAGCAGGGGGTGTGCATTGGCGACTGGCACTTCGCGCCCCAGCGGATCCACAGCCTCTCGATTGGCAAGCCTGATCGTTCGCCGAGGCAGATGCCCTGGCAGGGCGATGCCTGAGTCGCTCAGCTTCAGGCCGCCGCTTGCTTCGTGCCTCTGCCGGGGGTTTGAGGCTTTGTGCCCCTGCCGGGCGCGCCATGCTTCGAGCCCCTGCCGTGCATCCCTGAACAAGCACCCCTGATCAAGCGCCCCGGAACGGGCGCTTTATTGATGGCCGCAGCCGGCGGCAGCGACGCCGATCACCAGGCTGAGCGCCGATCTCCTCCGGCTGGGCGGGTACGAAGGCGACGACGGCCCAGGGACGAGCTGAGGCGTCGAGGCTCACCGCAGCCATGGCCCCAGCAACTGGCCTGAGCCGAGCCGGCGCAACGTGGCACGGCGTCAGGCCACAGCCCCTCAAGGGGCAGCGATCGGCAGCCTCAGGCGTCGGCCACCCGCAGCACGGCCTGGGCGATGGCGGCGCGCTGCTCCTCGTCGTAGCCCCAGCGATCGAGGAAGGCCCGATCCTCTCCTTCGCCGTTGGTGCCGGCCAGCAGCTGCTCCAACCGCTCCTTCACCAGCTGCGGTTCCAGCTGCCGCAGCAGCTCCAGGGCCCGGGTCTGCACGCGCTCCGAGCGGCCCTGCTGCTCAGGATCGCCGGCGCGGCCGTGGTGCAGCACCATCGCCGTGCTCATCGCCAGGTTGCGGGCCGTGAGATCGACCACGCCGGCGCCGGCCTGCCGCAGCGACAGCAGCACCACATCCGGCAGCCGATCGATCAGCACACTGTCGCCAGCGAGGGCCACCACAAAGAAGCCGCGGGCCCCATCGCGCAGGGCCACCAACGGGGCGATGCGATCGGCGAGCACCTCATCGCTGAGCTCGCCGTTCTCCCACTCCTGCAGCCAGCGGGCGCTGAGCGACAGGGCAGCGGCAAAATCAGGGGGCTGGCTCCCTTCAGTCTCCACAGGAGGCTGGGTGCGGCTGGGGACCTCGGCCATCGGGCGGGGATGTACGGACAGTGTCACTGTGAGGTTATGGAGCCAAGCCCCCCCCTGCCATCGACAACGCCGCTGCCGTTCCCGGATCTCGATGATCTGCCGGCCGAAGCCTTGGCCCTGCCTGAAGAGGTCGCCAGCTCAGGCTTGACGATGGGGGATCAGCCCCCCGGCTTCCGCTCGGGCTTCGTGGCCCTGATCGGCCGCCCGAACGTCGGCAAATCGACGCTGCTCAACCAACTGGTGGGCCAGAAGGTGGCGATCACCTCCCCGGTGGCCCAGACCACCCGCAACCGGCTGCGGGCGATCCTGACGACCGAGAGCGCCCAGCTGGTGCTGCTGGACACCCCAGGCATCCACAAGCCCCATCACCTGCTCGGCGAGCGGCTGGTGCAGACGGCCCGCGGCGCCATCGGCGAAGTCGATGTGGTGCTGCTGCTGGTGGACGGCAGCCAGCCGGCTGGCCGGGGCGATGGCTTCATCGTCGATCTGCTGCGCCATCAGCGCTCACCGGTGCTGGTGGCCCTCAACAAGACCGATCTGGCGCCGCCGGAGCAACGCCGGGAGCTGCTGCAGAGCTACCGCGAGCTGCTGGCCGGGGACGACGAGCGGCCGGCCCTCGACTGGCCCCTACATCCCTGCAGCGCCCTCACCGGCGAGGACTGCACCAGCCTGGTGGAGGCGCTCGCGGCCTGTCTGCCGGAAGGTCCCCATCTCTACCCACCCGATGCGGTGAGCGACCAGCCGGAGCAGCTGCTGCTCTCGGAGCTGATCCGCGAGCACGTGCTCACCCACACCCGCGAGGAGGTGCCGCATTCGGTGGCCGTGAGCATCGATCGGATCGTCGATGACGGACCGCGCACGGCCGTGCTGGCCACGGTGCTGGTGGAACGCAGCAGCCAGAAGGCGATCCTGATCGGCAAGGGCGGGCGGATGCTGCGGGAGATCGGCACCGGGGCCCGGATGCAGATGCAGACCGTGTTCGGAGGGCCGGTCTACCTGGAGCTGTTCGTGAAGGTGGTGCCCAACTGGCGACGCCACTCGGGCCGGCTCAATGAGCTCGGCTACACCGGCCTCGACTGAGCGGGGCCACGGGGGCTCGCCGCCGACAGCGGGCCCGGTGAATCGGAACGGGCCGGGGCCGTGTTCTGGCTCCAGGGGCAGCGCTGCATCTGTTCAGCGTCGAGACGTCGTGTCGATGGCGCCGTTGGGGAT
>JBEDHF010000068.1:0-16887 GCA_041174245.1 Cyanobacteriota bacterium | reverse complement strand
CTGCTCGATGACCTCAACACCACCCTGCGGCCGAGGCTCGAGCGGCCGGTGCGGGCCCGGCCGCTGCTGTCGATCGGTGTCGCTGCAGGGGTTGGTCTGCTGTTCGGCCTGGTGCTGGCCTCCGGCCGGCGGTCCCGATGAGCAGCGACTCCAGCCAGAGCGATCGCCCGGAGGTGGCCGCCGCAGCCTCCGGACGCCGGGGGCGCAGCGGTCAGGTGGCTGCCCGGCTCACCTCCCTCGCCGGGTCGGTGATGGATCTGCATGTGCGCATTGCCCTGCAGGAGGCCGATCGCGAGAAGCGACGCCTGATCGCTGGCGTGCTGTTGCTGGCCGGTGGGCTGGTGATTCTGCTGTTGGCCCTGGTGGCGGCCGAACTGGCACTGCTGCTCGTGGCTCACCTGCAGTGGCGCTGGTCCTGGATCGAGGCAGCGCTGGCCCTGGCGGCCCTGAACCTGCTGCTCTCGGGTCTCTTCCTGCGCCTCGGCGGTTGGATGATGCGCGGTCCTTACCTGCCCGAGACGATGGCCGGGCTCACGAAGACAACGCGGGCTCTGCTGGGTCGTTGAGCCAGCGGCAGAGGGGCGGCAGGCTCAGTCCCTGCACCAGCAGATTGACGATCACCACCACGAAGACAATCGCCTGGGCGTTGTGGGCCAGGGTCTCGCTCAGGGCCGGTCCGACTCCCCGCAGCCGCGGGATCTGATCGATCACGTTGTAGGAGAGGGCCAGGGGGACGGCGCCCCGGAGGCCGCACCAGGCGATCAGGAGGTCCTCGCGCCGCCCGAAGGGAGAGAAGTGGCGGCAGCAGAGCACGCTCAGCGGCCGGGCCAGCAGCATCAGGGCCAGGGCCACCGCCAGCCCGAGCCGAAGGCTGGGCAGCAGCTGCTCCGGTTGCACCAGCAGGCCGAACAACAGAAAGATGCTGATCTCGCTCATGGTGTTGAACGGCAGCAACACCTCCTGGATCGAGGTGTGGTTGATCTCGGGATTGCGGTAGTGGCCGTTGGTCATGAACACACCGGTCACATAGGCCGAGAGAAACCCGGATCCGCCCAGGACATGGCTGCAGCCGTAATCGATGAAGGCGATCGACATCGCCACCACCAGCAGCTGCCCTTTCTCCATCACGAAGTGATCAATCAGCAGCCGGGCCAGGTAGCCGAACCCGAGCCCCACCAGCAGCCCGGAGCCGATCTGCTGCAGCAGATCCCGCAGCCCGCTCACCACCAGTCCAGGCAGTGGTTCCTGCGTGGTCATCGTGCTGACGGTGAACAGACTGACGATGATTCCGTAGAGAATCAGGGCCGATGGATCATTGACGCAGGATTCGAATTCGAGCAGGTGCGCCACCCGCTCCGGCAGTCGGCGCCGCACCTGGCGCAGCACGCTCAAGGTGGCGCCGGCATCGGTGGAACCCAGGCAGGCGGCGATCAGCAAAGCAGCGCTGATCGGCATCGAATCCCGCAGGCCGGGGTGGAGGTTGGCGCCGGTGGCGGAACTGAGCCACCAGATCGCGGCGCCAAGGGTGACCGTCGAGACCGCCACCCCGCCCACCGCCAGGGCCAGCCCGTAGCTCAGAAACCCCTTGATCGCCTCAAGATCGGTTTTCAGGCCGGCATAGAACAACAGCAGCGCCAGGGCGATCACATGCAGGGTCTCGACCTCGGCATGGCTGACATTCAGGCTCTGGATGTTGATCAGCAAGCCGAGCACCAGCACCCCGAGGATCGCCGGGATGCCGATCCGCACCGAGAAGCGGCTGATGATCAACGTCCCCAGATACACCACGCCGATGAACAGCACCTGCCCCTCGATCGGTACGTCGGCGAGGCGATGAGCTGAGCTGGCCACAGCCAGAAGCTGCGGCATCAGGCCGCTCAGAGCGAGCATGGGTGAAGGGATCCGCTGCCCACGACGCTAGATCTCAGCGGATGTCGTACCGCAGCCAGCGGCAGTCGATGCCGCCATTGCTCACGGGGATGCGGCGGCTCGCTTTCATCTTCAGGGCGCCGGTCAGCTCCGGGTTGCCGCTCAGCAGCCAGAGGGTCCAGCCGCTGAAGCGCTCCTTCAGCAGGGCCCCCAGATCGGCGTAGAGATCGGCCAGCGCCTCCTTCTCGCCCACCCGTTCGCCGTAGGGGGGGTTGCAGACCACCAGGCCGGGCCCGGGCGGTGGCATCAGATCGCGTAGATCGCCGGCCTCCAGGGCGATCCGCGCCGCCACGCCGGCGGCCTCGGCGTTCTCTTGGGCCTGATCGAGAACGCCAGGGTCGAGCTCGCGTCCGAGCAGCGGTGCCAGGCTGCGGCCGGCGGCCTCAGCCAGCGCCGCCTCGGCCCGGCGAACCTCCTGCTGGAAGCGCTGCGGATCGAAATCGGGCCAGCGCTCGAATCCGAAGCGTCGTGGCCGCCAGTTGCCGCCGCCATCGCGGATCAGGCCGGTGGGCAGGGCCAGGGCCCTGCAGGCCGCCTCGATCAACAGGGTGCCGGAGCCGCAGAGCGGATCGACCAACGGCACCGTGCCATCCCAGCCGCTGAGCGCGATCAGGCCAGCGGCCAGGTTTTCCTTCAGGGGGGCCAGGCCCATGCGCGAGCGGTAGCCGCGCCGATGCAGGCTGCCTCCCGACCCATCGAGGCTGAGGGTGGCGTAGGCGTCCTTGCCAGGCCCGCCCGGGCTGAGGTGCAGATGCAGGGAGAGGTCGGGATCGTCGAGATCGATCGAGGAGCGTTCACCCCAGTGCTGCCGCTGCCAATCGATCAGGGCGTGCTTCACCTGCAGGGCGTTGTAGTGGCTGTGGTTCAGACCCGGGAGGCTGCCGCTGGCATCAACCCGGAGGCTGGTCTGCGGTGGCAGCCAACGCTGCCAGTCGGCGGCCCGCTGCACCCCGTCGCTCAGATCATCGCGGTTGCGGCAGGGGAACACCGCCAGCTCCCGCAGCACCCGAAAGGGCAGACGCGCCTGCAGATGAACGCGGTAGAAGCTGGCGGGATCGAGCCGACAACGCACGGCCCGCCGCAACGGTTGCACGTCGCTGGCTCCGAGCGAGGCGAGCTCGTCGGCTCCCATCGCCTCCAGGCCCGGGGGCAGCACGGCCAGGCAGGGAATGGCGCCGTCGGGCTGGCTCATGGGCGGTCTCCTCGCCATCGATGTTCGGTGTTGACCCTCGGGGCAGCGGGCATCACCCGCCCCGATCTCCTGCCACAATGAACGGGTCCGACTCCGGTCGGACTAGGTGGCTCACACCGGTGCTTCGGACAGCGGTTCGATTCCGCTCAGCTCCACTGCTCGATTCAGGGCTTGCGATCGCTTCGCTTGAGGCGATCCCCATCCTGGGGCTGCAATGGTTTCGACGGGGCAAGAGGAGGGTGACTGAAGCCTGCTCGGTAAGAGCGAACCCGTAACAGCGAACAACATCGTTCGTTTCTCCCGTCAAGCCGCCCCCGTGGCCGCCTGACCCTTTAAGGGAGATGGGGTGAGGTCAGCCTTATCAACCAAATGATCCATGGGGCCTGGAAGGGCCCTTTTTCATGCCGTTTGCCGCTCTTGATCGGGCCCCTGAGGCCCGATGGTGGCATCAGCTGTTCGCTGCAACCGTCGTTCGCTGCAGCGCCACAGCCTGCCGGGGTTGGGGTGCCGGTCAGATCCTCGTTGTGATCGCCTCGGCTGCTGCCAGCAGCCTCAGTTCGGCCAGGTTCGCCGACATTTTCCGTGGCTGAGTACGACCGATCGGTGGCCCGTCTCCTGCTGCGGCTGGGGGCGGCTGCTGTTCGCCCAACCCCGACCCCTGGGAAACTCAGAGGCGACCGTTGTGGTCGAGGCTGCTTTCGAGCAAATAGGCCACCAGATTGCTGAGGCTGCGGCCTTCTTCCTGGGCGCGCAGTTCCAGGGCCGTCATCAGCGCGGCTGGAACCGTGGTCGAAACGCGGGCCGACTTGCGGCTGGAACGGGATTCAGAACGGCTGGATTCAGGCATCCTTCAGCTCCAGGGCGACAACGACCTAAGTCACTTAGGCAGCTTAGGTGCTTGATTTGGCGCCTGGGTTCAGGTTTGTGGTGTCTTCAGAAGCGGATGATTTTCCAGCCGAGAGAGGCGCTTTTCATGATCATCCAGGCGTTTCTGGGTGTCTGGCGTCGCGCTCCAGCCCTCCATCGCCGCGCTCAGAAGCTGTTGCACCAGGTGGCTGAGGGTGACCCCCTCCTGCGCCGCTCTTGTTTTGAGGGCATCCACCAGGGCGGAATCCAGGGGCACATTCAGTTGTCGTCGTTGGGAGGCGGGCACCGCTGCTTGGCCTGGAGCAAACAATCAAGGACCAGTCTGAAACGCTGCTGCCGCTTTGAAGGACGCGGCAGCGTCTGCGATGGTGAATCTTTCTGACAGCCATAGCCGCCTTGGCGGTGAACGGCTGGCGTTTTCCGCGTTCGTTCCCTAAAGAAGAGCGCTGACGAGATGTTGTGTGATGCGAAAGGCCCTGACGTTGGCTGCGGCTGTCTGTCTGACCGTGCTCGGCGGCTCCACGGCCAGGGCCCAGCTCGGGGGTGATCTGCAGCGGGCCACCAACCTGGCGCGGATGACGGCTGAGAAGCTCAATGGTGGTCTGAGCCGCTATTTCGCCGCCAATTGCATGCACCGGCGTTTTGGTGGCAGCTGCCTGATTCAGAACAACAATCAGGGCTTCACCTTCCGCTTCCTCGGAGGCCCCCCGGGCTGGGAAACCAACCAGCAGGCGGCCACGCTGGAAACCCAGATCCTCGTGGCGCCCTCGGGCCAGCAGGTGCTGCAGGTGCAATACAACGGCGCCCCTCGCCCGAACAACTGAACCCCTGCGCTCCAGGGCCCTTGAGATCCTGGACGCCCAGGCTGGGGTTCAGGGACGCGGCGCCGGCCCCGTTGGGCGCTGCTCCGGACGTGCCGCATCCAGCCAGGCCTCCAGCTCCTCAAGGCTGAGGGTGCCCTCGCGGCGCTCGTTACCGATCACCCAGGTCGGGTAGGCCCGCACCCCGGCCTTCTGGCAGCGGCTGCGACCGGCATCGTCGCGTTCGCATTCCACATAGGGCAGGAACAGGGTGGCCTGGCTGCCGAAGAGGTCCTTCTGGTGCTGGCAGTGGCCGCACCAATAGGCCCCATAGAACACCACACCGCTGCGGCTGAGCCGCTCCGCCAGGGCCTGGCGCCGATCGGTCGGCTGGGCGGCTGTGCCCCGCTCCTGCGCGGTTGGCACCAGAGCGCTGCCCGAGCTGCCGGGAGGGGCTGCCTTGGCTGGAGCGCCGAGCAGGAGCAGCAGGCCCGATGCCGCACTCAGCAGCAGGGAACGCTTGGCAACCATCACAACAGTGGCGTCTGGGCCCAGACCGTAGCCCCGGCGTTCGGCCTTCCGCCCCTGCCGCGGGCCTCCGCAGCACGCTGTCACTGAGAAGATTGGGGCGGCCGCCGCGCCTGCCCCTCTTGCCTGCTCCCGTGTGAACGGTTATCGCGATTACTTCAAGGTTCTTGGCGTCGAGCGTGGAGCCGATGCCGACACGGTGAAGCGCGCGTTCCGCAAGCTGGCCCGCCAATACCACCCGGATGTCAATCCGGGCGACAAGTCCGCGGAGGCCAAATTCAAGGAGGTCAGCGAGGCCTACGAGGTGCTCTCCGATCCCGACAAGCGTCGGCGCTATGAGCAGTTCGGCCAGTACTGGAACCAGGCGGGGGCGGCTTCAGGCGGCGCCGATGTCGATTTCGGGCGCTACGGCAACTTCGACGATTTCATCAACGACCTGCTGGGTCGCTTCGGCGGCGGTGGCGGTGGTGCTGGCGGCGGCCCGGCCGGTTTCGGTTTTGGTTCCGGCTTCCCCTCCGGCTTCGGTGGCGGTTCCGGCTTCCCCGGCGGCGCTGGTCCAAGGTCCCAGCCCCTCAACCTGGACGCCGAGGCCACCCTCAATGTCAGTTTCAGCGAGGCCTTCCGCGGCTGCGAGCGCCCGATCTTCGTCAATGAGGAGCGCGTGCAGGTGCGGATCCCCGCTGGGGTGCGCGATGGCCGCCGGCTGCGGCTCCAGGGCAAGGGCAAGCAGCAGCCGACCACCGGCCGTCGTGGCGACCTCTACCTGAATCTGCAGCTCACACCCCATCCGGTCTGGTCGCTGGAGGGCGAGCAGCTGCGGGCGGAGCTGCCGCTCAGTCTCGATGAATTGGTGCTCGGGGCCGAGGTCAAGGTGGTCACCCCCGATGGGGAAGCCACGGTGCAGGTGCCTCCCGGTACCGCGCCCGGTCGCAGCCTGCGGCTCAAGGGCAAGGGCTGGCCCAACCGCCAGGGCCGTGGCGATCTGCTGTTCACCACCAGCCTGCGCCTGCCCAGCACGGTGTCGGAACAGGAGAGGCAGCTGATTGAGCAGTGGCGTCAGCTGCGCCGGGAGGATCCCCGCGCCGACTGGATCAGCAACGCCCGGCTCTGAGCCTCGGCGCTGCACTCGGTCACAACCTGGCCGGCCGACCACCTGGCGGTAGAGCCTCTCCGTAGGATCCGCCGATCCCACGGCCGCCCATGGATCTCACCTACCGCCCCCGTCGCCTGCGCCGCACCCCGGCCCTGAGGGCGATGGTGCGTGAACACCACCTCAGTCCCGCCGATTTCATCTACCCCCTGTTTGTGCACGAGGGGGCCAGCAATGAGCCGATCGGCGCCATGCCCGGAGCCCAGCGCTGGAGCCTGGAAGGACTGGTGCAGGAGGTTGGTCGTGCCTGGGATCTGGGCATCCGCTGCGTGGTGCTGTTCCCCAAGGTGGCCGATGGCCTCAAGACCGAGGACGGGATCGAATGCTGCAACGAGGGCGGTCTGATTCCGCGGGCGATCCGTCGCCTCAAGGAGGTCCATCCCGGCATGACGATCATGACCGATGTGGCCCTCGATCCCTATTCCTGCGATGGCCATGACGGCATCGTCAGCGCCGAGGGGGTGGTGCTCAATGACGAGACGGTGGAGATCCTCTGCCGTCAGGCGGTGGCCCAGGCCCGCGCCGGTGCCGATCTGATCGGCCCCAGCGACATGATGGACGGTCGCGTCGGTGCCATTCGCGAAGCCCTCGATGAGGCCGGCTTCGAGCATGTGGGGATCATCAGCTACACCGCCAAGTACGCCTCCGCTTACTACGGCCCCTTCCGTGAAGCCCTCGATTCGGCACCCCGGGCCCTGGCCGGCAAGCCGATTCCCAAGGACAAGAGCACCTACCAGATGGATCCGGCCAACAGCCGGGAAGCGCTCACCGAAGCCCAGCTCGATGAGGCTGAAGGTGCCGACATCCTGATGGTCAAGCCCGGCTTGGCTTACCTCGACATCATCCTGCGGCTGCGTCAGGAAAGTGAGCTTCCGATCGCCGCTTACAACGTCAGCGGCGAATATTCGATGGTGAAGGCCGCCGCCGAACGGGGCTGGATCGATGAGCGGGCGGTGGTGCTCGAGACCCTGCTCAGCTTCAAGCGGGCCGGTGCTGATCTGATCCTCACCTATCACGCCTGCGATGCCGCGACCTGGCTGAAGCAGGGTTGATCAAGGCTGCGGCTCCGGCGGTGATCCTCTGTCGGAGCAGGCATTCCCGCCCTCAGGCGCCAACGGCAGGAACCGCTGGCGCCGAGAATGGCTGTCACTGATGTTCCGTTGCCCCTTGTCTTCCGAAGCTATCCCCAGGCTTGGCCATGTAGCCCTGCGGGTGCAGGACATGGAGCGCGCCAAGGCCTTTTATCGCTCCCTCGGTCTGCGTCTGACCTGGGAGGCCCCCGACTGGGCCTATCTGCAGGCCCCCGATTCCGGGGATGGCATCGCCCTGCTCAGTCCTGATTACACGGCGGCGGGCCCCCATGTCGCCTTCCACTTCAGCGATCGTGCCGAGGTCCAGGCCGTGCACGATCGCCTCGAGGCCAGCGGCCAGTCGGTGGGGCCGGTGCATGACCACCGCGATGGCACCGCCAGCTTCTACCTCCAGGATCCGGAGGGCAACTGGCTGGAAGTGCTCTATGAGCCCCCCGCCGGCATCCCCTCCAACATCGAAGGCCAGGCTCCGATCCCGCCCCGGCCGAGCACCGGCTCCAGCGCAGGGTGACCTTGTCTACTGTGGCGTCGGCGCCGATCCAGGCCGAAACCCTTGAGTTGCTCGAGTGGTCCCGGTTGGCCGAGCATCTGGCCAGCTTTGCCAGCACCGACGCTGGCCGTCGCCTCTGCCTGCGCCTGCCCCTCGGCCAGGACCATGCGGCCAGTGAGCGCCTGCTCGCCGAAACCACCGAACTGCTGGCCCTCGATGGCCTGCTCGAGGGCGGGCTCAGTTTCAGTGGCGTTGCCGACATCGCCGCCACCGTCAGTCTCTGTGCGAAAGGAGGCTGTGCCGGTGGCGAGGCCCTGCTCGCCCTGGCCGGCACCCTGGCGGCCGCCAGGCGGCTGCGGCGTCAGATCGCCGAGGAGGAGCTCAGGCCGGTCTGCACCCAGGTGCTCGCGGAACTGCGCACCCTGCCGGAGCTGGAGCAGCGGCTCCATTTCTGTCTTGATGACGGTGGCCGCGTGGCCGATCGCGCCAGCCCGGCCCTGGAGGGACTGCGCCGTCAGCTCAAGGGGGCCCGCGCCGAGCGGCGCGAGCGGTTGCAGGAGCTGATCCGCCGCTACAGCGCACTGCTGCAGGACACCGTCATCGCCGAGCGCCAGGGCCGGCCGGTGCTGGCGGTCAAGGCCGGGGTCGGCGCCCAGGTGCCCGGTCTGGTGCACGACAGCTCCGCCTCCGGCAACACCGTGTTCATCGAGCCCCAGGCGGTGCTGGCGATCGGCAACCGCATCCGCGATCTCGAGGGGCTGGAGCGGGAGGAGGAGCTGGTGGTGCTGCGCCAGCTCAGTGCGCAGGTGGGCGAGGAGGCCCCGGTCCTGGAGCGGCTGCAGGCGGTGCTGGTGCGTCTGGATGCGGCCCTGAGCCGGGCCCGGTACGGCCAGTGGCTCGGGGCGGTGCGGCCCAGGCTGCAGACCGATCCCGGGGCGCCGTTCCGGCTGCTGGAGCTGCGCCACCCGCTGTTGCTCTGGCAGGAGCGTCGCCTCGGGGGGCAGGCGGTGGTGCCGGTCAGTGTGACCGTGCCCGAGGCGCTGAAGGTGGTGGCGATCACGGGGCCGAACACCGGTGGCAAAACGGTCACGCTCAAGAGCATCGGCCTGGCGGCGTTGATGGCCCGCGCCGGCCTGTTCCTGCCCTGCGAGGGCACGCCCGAACTGCCGTGGTGTGAGCAGGTGCTCGCCGACATCGGCGATGAGCAGTCGCTGCAGCAGAACCTCTCCACCTTCAGCGGTCATGTGCGCCGCATCGCCCGCATCCTCGCGGCTCTGCCCGCCGCCGATCAGGCCCAGCCGCCACGGGCCGGTGCCAGCCTGGTGCTGCTCGATGAAGTCGGGGCCGGCACCGATCCCGGTGAAGGGGTGGCGCTGGCGGTGTCGCTTCTGCGGCACCTGGCCGATCGCGCCCGGCTGACCATCGCCACCACCCATTTCGGGGAGCTGAAGGCGCTCAAGTATCAGGATCCCCGCTTCGAGAACGCCTCTGTGGCCTTCGACAGCGAGACGCTCTCCCCGACCTATCGCCTGCTCTGGGGGATCCCTGGCCGCAGCAATGCCCTGGCGATCGCCAGTCGCCTGGGGCTCGATCAGGCCGTGATCGCTTCGGCCGCTTCCCTGCTGGCCCCGGGTGCCGAAGGGGATGTCAACCAGGTGATTCAGGGACTGGAGCAGCAGCGCCAGCGCCAGCAGGAGGCGGCTGAGGAAGCGGCGGCCCTGCTGGCCCGCACCGAGCTGCTGCACGAGGAATTGCTGGCCCGCTGGGAGCAGCAGAAGGAGCAGAGCTCAGAGCTGCAGGAGCAGCGGCGTCAGGCGTTGGAGCGTTCGATCCGCGAGGGGCAAGGCGAGGTGCGGCGTCTGATCCGGCGGCTCAGGCGTGGCGGTGCCGCCGCCGAGCGCGGCGATGGACGCAGCGCCGGCGAGCTGGCACGCCAGGCCGGCCAGCGGCTGCGGCGTCTGGAACGGGAGCATCAACCCCAGCCGGAGCGCCGCCAGCATCGGGGCTGGCAGCCGGCGATCGGTGATCGGGTGCGGTTGCTTTCCCTGGGGCGTGCCGCTGAGGTGCTGGCGATCCGCGACGACGGCCTGGAACTGACGGTGCGGTGCGGGGTGCTGCGGCTGCAGGTGGAGCTGGAGGGGGTGGAGGGGCTGCATGGCGAGAAGCCCACACCACCGGAGCCGGTGGCCGTGCGGGTGCAGAGCCGCAGCCGTGCCGCCACCGGCCCCCAGGTCCGCACCGAGTCGAACACCGTCGATGTGCGCGGCCTGCGGGTGCACGAAGCCGAGGCGGCGGTGGAGGAGCGGTTGCGCTCCGCCCACGGCCCCCTGTGGGTGATCCACGGCATCGGCACGGGCAAGCTCAAGCGCGGCCTGCGCCAGTGGCTCGAGTCCCTGCCCGAGGTGGAGCGGGTGGTCGATGCCGAGCGCGGCGATGGCGGTCCGGGCTGTTCGGTGGTCTGGGTGCGCTGAGCGCCGAACCCTGGTGCCCTCAGGGAATCACCGGCAGGCTCGGTCCTGCCGCGGCAGGCGGCGTCGGGGGGGGGATCAGGGCCTCGCCGTTGTCCTCGAACAGTCGCCAGCCGTAGGGATCGACCGCCAGATGGATGGCCTGCCCGGGTACGAGGCGCTCCAGGGGGCTGCAGCGCAGTTGCACCAGATGGTCGCCATCGCGCAGGCGGGCGGTCACCAGCTGTTCATTGCCGAGGGCCTCGATGTGGCTCACCTCCGCCGCCAGGTTGCGGTTGGTGGCGGGGGCCAGGCTGAGATGTTCGGCCCGCAGGCCTGCCGTCAGGGCCTGGCCGCGGCGAGGCCCCAGCAGCGTCTGCAGCGGACCCTGCAACGGCAGACGTCGTTCGCCGAGCAGCAGCGTCGATTCGCTTTCGATGCGCACGGGCAGCAGGGTCATCGGCGGGCTGCCGATGAACTGGGCCACGAACAGGTTGGCGGGCCACTGGTAGAGCTCCATTGGCGTGCCCAGCTGCTGCAGCTGCCCCTGGTGCAGCACGGCGATGCGGTGCCCCATCGTCATCGCTTCCACCTGATCGTGGGTGACGTACAGGGTGGTGGTGGCCAGCTGACGCTGCAGGGCGACGATCTGGGCCCGGGTGCCGGCCCGCAGCTTGGCATCGAGGTTGCTGAGCGGCTCGTCCATCAGGAACACGGCCGGATGGCGGGCCAGGGCCCGCCCGAGGGCCACCCGTTGCTTCTGGCCGCCGGAGAGCTCCTTCGGGCGGCGGTCGAGCAGGCCTTCGAGCTCGAGCGTGCGGGCCACCTCCTGGATCCGGGCTTCGATCAAGGCTTCCCGGCGGGAGGGCACCCGCAGGGGCGGGATCCAGCGGTGGGTGCGCCGGTGCAGGTGGTCCTGAAGCTGCTGCAGGCTCGTGCGCCTGCGGCTGCGCCGCAGGCCGAAGCTGAGGTTGTCGGCAACGCTGAGGTGGGGGTAGAGCGCGTAGCTCTGGAAGACCATCGCCACATCCCGTTGGGCCGGCGGCAGGTCGATCACCGGCCGATCCCCCACGATGATCTGCCCCGAATCGGGCTGTTCCAGACCGGCCAGGAGCCGCAGGAGGGTGCTTTTGCCGCAGCCCGACGGCCCGACCAGCACCAGGAACTCCCCATCCTCGATCGCTAGATCAAGGTTCCGCAGCACGGACACCGGGGCACCACCCCGGCGCGGCGGGTAGGTCTTGTTGATCGACTGGAACCGGACCTGGGCCAACTGGCTGCGGGGGCTGGGCGTCAAAGGGTGCGACGGGCCGATCTTAGGGTTGGAGGACGCGTTGGCCTGGGGGATGTGATCGCCCCCCCTGGTCCCCCTCTTCGATCCGTCGTCCATGCAGTTCATTGATCAGGCTCGGATCGCCGTGCGGGCCGGCCGAGGCGGCGATGGGATCGTGGCCTTCCGCCGCGAGAAATATGTGCCGGCCGGCGGTCCTTCCGGCGGCGATGGTGGCCGCGGCGGCGATGTGCTGCTGCTCGCGGATTCGAATCTGCAGACCCTGCTGGATTTCAAATACCGGCGCCTGTTCGCGGCCGATGACGGTCGCCGGGGCGGTCCCAACCGCTGCACCGGGGCCAGCGGCAACGATCTGGTGATCAAGGTGCCCTGCGGCACCGAGGTGCGCGATCGCCGCACCGGCATCCTGCTCGGCGATCTGGTGGAGGCCGGCGATCTGTTGCTGGTGGCGGCCGGAGGCCGGGCCGGGCTTGGCAATGCCCACTACCTCAGCAATCGCAACCGGGCGCCTGAGAAGTTCACCGAAGGTCGCGACGGTGAGGAATGGTTGCTGCAACTGGAGCTGAAGCTGCTGGCCGAAGTCGGGATCATCGGCCTGCCCAACGCCGGCAAAAGCACCTTGATTTCGGTGCTCTCGGCGGCGAGGCCCCGGATCGCCGATTACCCCTTCACCACCCTGGTGCCCAACCTCGGCGTGGTGCGTCGGCCGAGTGGCGATGGCACCGTCTTCGCCGACATTCCCGGGCTGATTGCCGGAGCCTCCCAGGGCGCCGGTCTCGGCCACGACTTCCTGCGCCACATTGAGCGCACACGGCTGCTGATCCACCTGGTGGATGGCGGCGCTGAGGATGTGGTCGCCGACTGGCGGGTGGTCACCGATGAACTGCAGGCCTATGGCCATGGTCTCGATCAGCGCCCTCGGATGCTGGTGCTCAACAAGCGCGAATTGCTCGAGCCCGAGGAGCTCAGCGAGCGAGTGCAGGCGCTGGAGGCAGCCTCCGGCTTGAAGGTGCTGGTGATTTCAGCGGCGATGGCCGAAGGATTGGAGGCTCTTCTGCAGGCGGTCTGGAACGAGCTCGGCATCGTTGAGCCGCGCTGAAGCAGGACGGCCCCGATCAGCCATCAAAAAGGAGGCAGGGCATCGACTGCGCGGATGCTCTGCCTCCCTGGTTGTTGGAGCCCCTGAGGTGGGGCGGCGTGGATCAGCGTCCAGGCTCAGTCGTCGTAAACGCGGCACTCGAGGGCATCGGGGTTGAGGTCGCAGTAGACCTCGAGCGGCGTCGGATCGTGGCTGTCTTCGGGGTGGTGCGCCTTGTACTCCTCGAGCCCCTTGAGCTCGTCTTCCAGATGACGCAGTTTGGGTTGATCGCCCTCGGTGCGGGCCTGCTCGATCTCGGCTTGATCCTTACGGATGTGCTCGTCGATGGAGTTCATGAAGGGGACGGGCTCACAAGCCCTTTCAGATCGAGCTCACCATACGGGTCCTGACTGGGGTTGTGGCGGTTTGGTGGGCTGCTGCTGATCTGGTGCAGCGTTGCTAACAGAAGGGGTGTCGTCGATGGAGCTCCGCCATGACCCGCATCAAACATCGTCGGGGTCGTCATTTCATCGATGAACAGGGGCGTCTGTTCTGGATCAACGGCCCCGATCAGCACTGTTACCTCTCCGAGCAGCGGCTCTGGCGCCCCGGCCTCAGCTTCGACGAGATCCTGGAATGGAAACAATGTGCGCCCAGCGGTCTGGTCAGCCAGCGTTTCTCGTCGCTGCAGGCCGCCTGTGAGGCCTTCGATCATCAGCAGATCACCTGGTCCCAGGACCTCTACCTGAAGCGGATGGGCGATCAGATGGCCCTGCATCGCAGTGCCGAGGATTACAAGCCCACCTCCTTTCTCAAGGAAGAGGCCCAGGGCCTGCGCCCCCGCCGTCCCCCCTGGATCGTGCCGGCTCCGCCCGTGGAGGCCCAGGGGCCCTGCTGCGGTCTGCCGCCCCGCCAGGCGGAGGATGGCGCCCGTTCCGGCTCCGCCACGGAGGTCGCCCACGGCTGGCGTCGCCGCCGTTCAGCCCGCCAGCTCGCTCAGTAGCAGCCAGCGCTCCTCTCCCTGGTGGATGCTGGCGATCAGCTCGGCCAGCTCCGCCGTCAGCGTCTCGAGGCGGCTGTAGTCGCTGCCGCAGCGCCCCAGCTCCGCTTCCAGCTGCTGCCGCTGCGCCTCCCAGAGGGGCAGGTTCTGCTCGAGTGCTTCCAGTTCGCGGTTTTCCTTGAAGCTGCGCCGCCGGGGGCCGCTCGACTCCCTGGCGTTGCGTTGGTCGCCGTTGCCCGCTGCGGTGGTCTGGCTGCGAGGGCGGCTGGCCTCCAGGGCGGCCGCTTCGGCCCGCAGGGCCTGCTGCCGGCGCTCGAGGTAGTCGCTGTAGTTGCCCTCGTGGCGGACGAGCACGCCGTTGTCGAAGCTGAACAGGCGATCGACCGTGCGATCGAGAAAGTAGCGGTCGTGGGACACCACCACCACGCAGCCCCGGAAATCCTCAAGGAAGTCTTCGAGCACGCTCAGGGTCTGCACATCGAGGTCGTTGGTCGGTTCATCGAGCAGCAGCACATTCGGGGCATCGATCAACAGGCGACAGAGGAACAGGCGCCGCCGCTCACCGCCCGAGAGCTTGGCCACCGGCTGATGCTGCTGGGCTGGAGGGAACAGGAAGCGCTCCAGCAGCTGGGAGGCGCTGAGCTGCCGCCCTTCGATCTCCACCTGGCTGGCGCCGTCCTTCACCACATCGATCACCTTGCGCTCGAGCCCCTTGCCGGCCAGCAGATCAGCGCTGTGCTGATCGAAGTAGGCCAGGCGAACGGTGCTGCCGAGCTCCAGGCTGCCGCTGCTGGCGGGTCTGCGGCCGGCGATCACCTCCAGCAGGCTTGATTTGCCGACGCCATTGGGGCCGATGATCCCGATCCGGTCCTCGGGGCTGAAGTCGTAGCTGAAGTCACGCAGCAAGGTGCGTTCCGTCTCTCCTTCTCCCACCAGCACGCTCAGGGCTTCGGCCGTGATGGCGCGCTTGCCGAGGCGGCGGCTGTTGGAGGCCAGGCTCACCTGTGCGCGTCCCTGGCGCACCGGCGCCTCGCGCATCGCCTCGATCCGTTGCAGCCGCGCCTTCTGTTTGGTGCTGCGGGCCTTGGGGCCTTGGCGCAGCCAGGCCAGCTCCCGGCGCAGGGTGCCGCGAAACTTGGCGGCGCTGGCCGCCTCTGAAGCCTCCTCTTCGGCCTTGATCGCCAGATAGGTGGCGTAGTTGCCTTCGTAGCTGCGCGCCTCGCCCCGGTCCACCTCCACGATCCGGCGGGTGACGCGATCGAGCACGTAGCGGTCGTGGGTGATCAGCACCAGGGCGCCGCGGAAGCGATCGAGGTAGTTCTGCAGCCACTCGACACCGTCGGCATCGAGGTGGTTGGTCGGTTCATCGAGCAGCAGCACATCCGGATCGGCCACCAAGGCGGATGCCAGGGCCAGGCGTTTGCGGTAGCCGCCGGAGAGATCGGCCACCTTGCGGCTGGTGTCGCGGATGCCGAGCCGATCGAGCACCTCGCGGCATTGCTGTTCCAGTCCCCAGGCCTCGGCCTGGTCCATGCGGGTGCTGAGACTGTTCAGTTCGGCCAGCAGGTTCGGGTTGCTGGGATCGGCGGCCAGTTCCTGGCTGAGACTGGCGTAGCGGCGCAGCAGCTCCATCCGCTCGCCGCTGCCGGCATAGATCTCCTCGAGCACCGTGTGCTCAGGGTTGGGCTGGCTGTCCTGATCGACCATCACCACCCGCACCCGGCCAGGGCAGCGGCGCTCCCCGGCTCCAGGCGGCTCCTTGCCCGCGAGCAGGCGCAGCAGGGTCGATTTGCCGGCGCCGTTGGGGCCGATCAGCCCCAGCCGTTCGCGCTCCCCCAGGTGCAGGGTGAGGTTCTCGAACAGGGTGCGCAGGCCGAAATCCTTGCTGACACCGACCAGACTGATCAAAGCCACTGCCTAGCTGATGCGCCGCTGCTTCTCCAGGTAAGCAAAGACGCTCTTGTCGCCGACATCGGCAGCGGCTTCCATCGGCAGTTTGCGCAGGCAGAGCACCAGCAACAACAGCGCCTGCACCAGCAGCAGCTGCCCGCACAGCGGTGCGCTGATCAGTCCAAGCAGGCGGCCGAGCAGGGCCAGGGGCAGCAGCAGGGTGACGCCGATCGCCTCTGGTCTCCGGAAGCAGAAGAACTCCTTGAATCCCACCCCTGCCAGGGCGGCGAAGTAGGGACCCAGTGCCAGCAGCCACAGCGGCTGGGCCAGCACAGCCCTCAGCATCCCGGCCGGGCCGCCGGCGTTGACGGCCAGGGCGATGGCGGACACGCATCCCAGCAGCCAGAAGAGTTTCAGGGTCAGGTGCAGGGGCCGCAGATAGATGTGGATCCACTGCAGGGCCAGGCCGAGCCCGGCGGCCATCAGCAGCAGCCAGGGCCAGAGCTGCTCTGCGCCGCGCTCTTGCCACTGAATCAACCAGCCGAGCTGGGCGATCGCCACCGTCAGCAAGGCCAGGCGGTAGCCGAGCACCTCGCGCCGGTCGTTGGCATCGACCGTGAATGGTCCGTAGACACCCTCAACGGTGGGGTCGCTGCTGCTGGTCATCCGGGCTGGGGTTGGGAGGGGGCCGGCGACTCCGCCAGCACCAGTGTGGTGAGGGCCGGTGCGGCGGGCACGATGCCGGAGGGATGGAGCGGAAACAGGGCTCCGAAGTAATCCGCCCGCCAGGCCTCTGGCGCGCAGGTGGCTGCCACGCCCGGCAGGGCATAGAAACGCTGGCGCCAGCGCCACAGCTGCGGGAATTGCCAGAGGGGGCGGCGGCTGCAGCCGAACAGTGGCTCATACACCAGCTCCCAGCGGATCAGGGTGGGGAACAGCTGCACATCCGCCAGGCTCAGGGCCTCGCCGAGGATCCAGGGGCGGCCATCGGCCAGGGCGGCCTCCAGCGCTTCCAGGCTGGCGAACAGGGCCGACTCGGCCCTGTCGTAGGCGGCCTGGCTGCGGGCGAAGCCGCAGCGGTAGACGCCGTCATTGACCTCGTGTTGCAGCCGCTGGCGCCATTGGCTCAGCGCC
>JBEDHF010000067.1:0-7603 GCA_041174245.1 Cyanobacteriota bacterium | reverse complement strand
GGTCTTGATGGCACCCTCACCCTGTTGGCGCCGAGCCGCCGCCGCCAGTGGCGCTGGTGGCTGCCCGCCAGCGGCGATCCGGCCTGCCTGGCCGAACGCCTTGCTGTTCTGGCAGCAGCGGATCTGACGGCCGCCACGGAAGCCGCAGCGGCACCAAGCCTCGGTGCTCGCGTTCTGGCCTGCCTGCAGAGCCTCCCAGCCCTGGATCCGTTCGACCATGGCCAGGATCCCCAGCCCGTGGCCGCCGCCTCTCTCCGCAGTGAGCTGATCCTGCGCCGCTGGCATCGGGGACCGCTCTGGATCGCCATCTGGCGCTGCCACGGTGATCTGGGCTGGCAACGCCGCTGCGGGCCGATGCTGCTGGCTGATTTTCTGGCGCATCAGCGACTTCAACGCAGGCCAGAGCGAGCAGAATCACGGCTCCTGTGACGGCAGCGCCCCGCCGATGCCCCCGGATGTTGACGCCGATGCCCTGATCGCGGCGCCTGCCCCGGCGGCCCCTGCCAGCGCCATGGCGATCCGGCAACGCTCTCTGGCCTGGCTGGCCCTTGGCAGTCAGTCGCTGCTGGTGCTGCTGCTGCTGCCCTGGTGGCGCCTGGATCCGCACCTGCGTCGGGCCAATCTGGTCGTCGGGCTGGCGGCCGTGCTGCCGGTGGCGGCCACAGGCATTGTTGGCGCCGTGGCCGAACTGAAGCAGCGCGCCTGGGGACGCCTGCTGTCGATCATCGCCCTGGCCCTGGCCCTGCTGCTGGAGCTCAGCTATGGCATCACCCGCCTGGCCCTGGTGCCCGACGGTCGCCAGGGTCTGGCGCTGCTCTGCGCCGGCAGCTGGCTGATCACCCTGCTGTTGCTGCTGGAGCGCTCGCTGCGCCGCAGCCCGGTGCCACCGGCCAGCATCAGCCTGGCGCCCAGCGCCGGCAACAGCAGCGCACAGCCCCCGCCCGATCGCAGCGCCCGACCAGCAGCCGCTGACCTACCCACCAGGCCAGCAGCCGCTGACCCAGACCCCTGAAGCACCCCGCTCGACCGCCCGGATCAGAACCAGTGCAAACGTACTAAGCTTGGCAGGTTGATCGGCGGGCGGTTCTGCAGGCATGGGCAACCTCTCCCCCGATCTCTCCTCTGGCCCCTCGCGCAGGCCCTCGTCCAGGAACTCCAGGCGCCAAAGCGGCCAGAACACAGGCGCAGAGGCGAGCGTTGGGGTGGATCTCAATGAGCTGCTGCAGGTGCGTGCCGGCGAGAGCGTGCTGCTGAGGGTCTGCGGGCCCTCGATGGTGGGCGCCGGCATCGGCGATGGCGCCCTGCTGCTGGTGGAACGCTGCGCCGAGGCCCTGCCCGGTCAGATCGTGGTGGCCCAGGTGGCCGGTGGATTCACGGTCAAACGCCTGATCCTCCGTGGTGGCGAGCTCCAGCTTGAGGCTGCCCATCCGGCCTATCCACGCCTGACCCTGGGCGATGGCGATGGCCTCTGGGGCGTGGTGCGCCACGTGATCCAGGACCTCTGAACCGCCATGACCCGGGCGATCGTGCTGGTGGATGGCAACAACTTCTATGCCTCCTGCGAGGCGGCTTTCGATCCCTCGGTGATCGGGCGACCGCTGGTGGTGCTCTCCAACAACGATGGCTGCATCGTCTCCCGCAGCCAGGAGGCCCGGGACCTCGGCATCGCCATGGGCCAGCCCTATTTCCAGGTGCGCCGGGATCTGGAGCGCCTGGGCGTGGTGGTGCGCTCCTCCAACTACGCCCTCTACGCCGACATGAGCCAACGGCTGATGACCAGCCTGGAGCCCTGGGTGGAAGAGCTGGAGGTGTATTCGATCGATGAAGCCTTCGGCCTGCTCAGCCGACCGGCCGGCGATCCGGATCTGAGCGACTGGGGCCGCAGGCTGCGCCAGACGATCCGCCACCAGATCGGTCTGCCGGTGGCCGTGGGCATCGCCTCCTCGAAGGTGCGCGCCAAGCTCGCCAACCGGATCGCCAAACGCGACCGGCGCCACAACGGCGTCTTTGACCTTGAGGTGCAGGCCGATGCCGACCCCTGGCTGGAAGGGGTGGCCGTGGAGGATATCTGGGGCATCGGGCGCCGCCGCTCGCGCTGGCTGCGGTTGCGGGGGGTGGCCAATGCCCGCGACCTGCGCGACATGGCCAGCGCCGAGCTGCGGCGCCAGTACGGGGTGGTGGGACTGCGGCTGCAGCAGGAACTGCAGGGGCAGTCCTGCCTGCCGCTGGTGAGCGTGGCGCCGCCGAAACAGGAGATCTGCGTCAGCCGCAGCTTCAGCGAACCGGTGGAGAGCCTCGAAGGGCTACGGCAGGCCGTGGCTACCTACCTCTGCCGGGCCGCCGAGAAACTGCGCCAGCAGAAGCTGCTCAGCGCCAGCATCACCGTGTTCGTGCGCAGCAATCCGTTCAACGGCACCAGTTTCTATAGCCGGGCCGCCACGGCCAACCTGCTGCTGCCGAGCGCCGATACAGGCGTGCTGCTGGAGGCGGCCCTTCCCTTGCTGGCCGGCCTGTTCAAGCCCCACAAGCCCCTGAAGAAAGCCGGGGTGTTGCTGCAGGGCCTCCAGCCCGACACGCAGCTCCAACACACCCTGCTGCTCAGCCTGCCGCCGGAGGCGCAACGGCGCCGCGAGCGGCTGATGCTGACGGTTGATGGCCTCAATCGCCGCTATGGGCGTGGCACGGTGCAATGGGCGGCCTGCGGCCTGCAGCCGAGCTGGGCGATGCGTCGCTCGCGCCTGTCGCGATCAGCCACCACCCGGATCGAGCATCTGCCGCTGGTGCATACCGGCACCCCGCCGCTGCTGCAGCGCAGTCTGCGCCGGGAGGGGCAGCGGCAGCCATGGAGCAGCGGTGGGCCTGGCTGAAGGCACCTGAGCCGCTCCCACAGGTGGCAGCGCTGACCGCCGGGATCCCGAGCTCAGGCCCAGCCGAAGAAGCGGGCGCCCTGATAACAGACGAAGGACACGATCCAGGCCAGCAACAGCGACCAGATCACTGAAAGAGCGGCGAAACGGCGACTGCGCGATTCGCTGCGAATCACCGCCACGGTGGAGAGGCAGGGGGTGTAGAGCAGGGTGAACAGCATGAAGCTGTAGGCCTGAGCATTGGTGATTTCCTGGCGCAGGGCATGGCCCAGGGCCGTGGCATCGGCCTGGGCGTAGATCACCGCCAGCCCGCCGAGCACGATTTCCTTGGCCACAAAGCCGAACACCAGGGCCACGGTGAGGTGGGCGTTGATCCCGATCGGGGCCAACAGGGGCTGCAGGGTGCTGCCGAGCCAGCCGGAGAGGGAATCGGGTGATGCCGGAGCCACACCGATCGGCAGGTTGTTCATCAACCAGACAGCCACAACCCCAAAAATGATGAAACGGCGGGTCCAGAACCAGAAATGGCGAACCTCCGCCCAGGCCCGTTTGAGCATCTGGCGCAGGGTGGGGAAGCGGTAGGGCGGCAGTTCCAGCAACAGCGGCTCCCGGCTGGGGAAGCTGCCTTTGAACAGCATTGCCGTGGTGATCGCTGCCAGGAAACTGATCAGATAGAGGCTGAACATCACCAGAGCTGCCTGCGATGGCGCAAACAGGTGCGTGGTCATGAACAGAAAGACATTCAACCGCGCTGAACAGAGAGAAAAGGGGATGATCAGCATCGAGAGCATCCGCAGCCCGCGCGATCGCATCACCCGCGTACCAAGAATCGCCGGCACATTGCAGCCGAATCCCATCAGCGAAAGCACGAAGGAGCGGCCGTCGAGGCCCAGCTTCTCCATCAGGGCATCCATCAGGAAGGCCGCTCGCGAGAGGTAGCCGCTGTCTTCAACAATCCCCATCGCCAGGAAGAAGAGGAAGATCACCGGCAGGAACGCCATCACGGTGCTGATGCCATCGAAGAGGCCATTCAGCAACAGGCCAGACCAGAAGGGCGGCAGCGGGGCCAGCAGGGGCTTGAGCAGCTGATCCCCAACCAGGCCTAAAAGATCACCGAGCCAACCCTGAAGCGGCACACCAAGGGCATAGATCCCCTGGAACATCAGGGCCATCACCGCCAGAAAAATCGGCAGCCCGAGCAGCGGATGCAGCAACCAGTGATCGAGTCGGCGCGTCAGCCGATCACCCCATTGCTGGGGCAGCAGCACGGCCGCCTGCAGTAGAGCGGCGGCTTGCTGATTGAGCTCGGAGCCGGAGCCACGGCGAATCGCCTCCAGGGCGCTGGGGCGAACCGGGCAGGCGGGAAGCTGCAGGGCACGTTCAAGCTGCTGCTGAAGAGCCCCGAGGCCCTGGCGGTACTTGGCGCTGATCGCCAGCACCGGCAACTCGAGCGCTGTTTCCAGCGCCTGGGGATCAACCGTGACACCGAAACGGCGGGCCTCATCGATCATGTTCAGGGCCAGCACCAGCGGCAGACCGAGGGCGCGTAGTTGCAGCACCAGGCGCAGCTGCCGATCGAGCTGGCTGGCATTGAGCACAACCACCAGCAGCTGCAGGGGGGTGTCCGCCAGAAAGCGGCGCACCACCGCCTCGTCTTCGGAGAGGCCGCCGAGGTCGTAGATACCGGGCAGATCAACGCACTGCAGCGAGCCTCCCTCCAGCTCGAGGCCGGCGATCATCAGATCGACCGTCAGGCCGGGCCAGTTGCCGATCTGGGCATGGCCACCGGTGAGGGCATTGAAGAGGGTCGACTTGCCGGTGTTCGGCATGCCGAGAAAGGCGATCCGGGCTGAGGCCTGCGCCGCGTTCATCGGGCCAGCGGCAAAACCAGAATCGCCAGAGCACCTGTGCGGCGGAGCATCAGCTCGGTCATGCCGACCCGCAGGTGCAGGATGCCGCTCAACCAGCCGCGGCGCAGCACTTCCACCTGCTGACCAGGCCGCAGGCCGAGGGCATCGAAGCGCTGCAGCAAGCGCCGATCAGCCGCCAGCGAAAGAATCGTGGCCCGGCTGCCGGCGGCGAGCTGACCCAGGCTGAGTGGCGCGGTATCGCGTGCCTCATCGGCATCAACGCCCGCCGTGGCAGGGACAACGGAAGCGGCAGGGCTCAAGGCGAGGGGGGCAGGCGGGAGAGCGGGTGATTCAGGCGATGCCTGCCGGGGTTGGCCGGAAGGCGAGTGCTTGTTGCGAATCACTTGCAACAAGCATAGGGCCAAAGGTCGTCTTGGCTGGCCATGGCCACGCAGGATCGCGAGCCGGGCCAGCGCCTGGCCTGCGGCGGACTCCTCAGCGATGCCGCAGCCCAGGGGAGGCGAAGCGGGCGTACATCGGCACCGGCGCCGTTCGGGTCAGCGCCAACTCCTTAGGCAGAGACCAGCGCCGCACCAGGGCCATGGCGGAAGAGGACGATCAGCTCAACAGGCTCACCCCCGGCAGCCCAGGGGCCGATCAATTGATCGAGCTGTTGCAACGGGTTCAGCAACAACGGGGATGGCTGGATCAGACCAGCCTGGCCTGGGTGGCCCAGCGGCTCGCGCTCAGCCCCAGCCGGGTGGTCGGTGTCGCCAGCTTCTATCACCAATTCCGGCGCACACCGCCCGCACCCCATACCTGTCGTCTCTGTCAGGGCACGGCCTGCGTGGTGCAGGGGGGCTGGGAGCTGCGGCGCCAGCTGAATGAGGAGTTGAGCGTCAGCGACTGGGAGCTGAGCCTGGAATCGTGTCTCGGCGTCTGCGGCCAGGCACCGCTGCTGCTGCTCGATGGCGTCCTGGTCGGGCGACTGCCGAGCCACGATCGGCAGGCCGTTCGCAGCGAACTGCAACGGCGGGGCCTGCCGTTGCGTGTCGGCGGCAGAACGCCATGACCGTCTGCAACGACCATGGCAAAGCAGCCGACGTGCGCCTGCGCTGCTGTCTGGCCACCAGCTGCCGGCTGCAGGGTGCCGAGGCGCTGCTGGAAACGCTCAGAGAGGGGTGCCGGCAGGCCGACAGCGTGCGAAACGGGCAAGGCAAGCAGGGCAGGACCCTGGAGATCCGGCGTGTCGGTTGTCTGGGGCTGTGTGGTCGGGGGCCGCTGCTGGCGGTGGATGGCGGCCCCGGCCAGGGGCTCTACGGCGCGCTCTCGCCCGAGCAGGTTGCGTCCTTGCTCGCCTTGCTGAACGCTGACACCGCAACAGGTGCCGAGAGCCACCAGGCCGCGCTTCTGACGCTGCAACCGCAGCGGCTTGATCCGGAGTTGCCCTTCTTCCGCCAGCAAAGGCCCCTGCTGCTGCAGCACTGCGGCTGGATCGATCCGGAACAGATCGACGCCGCCCTGGCCGCTGGCACCTATCAGCAGTTGCTGCGCTGCCTCGATCACCACACCCCGGCTGAAGTGCGGCAGATGGTGGGCCGCAGCGGCCTCAGGGGACGCGGCGGCGCCGGCTTTCCCACCGGCCTGAAGTGGGACCGGGTGGCGGCAGAGCCCGCCCAGCCACGGTTTGTGGTCGCCAATGGCGATGAGGGCGATCCAGGCGCCTTCATGGATCGCACCGTGATGGAAAGCGATCCCCATCGCCTGCTGGAAGGGCTGCTGATCGCTGGCTATGCCGTAGGCGCCAGCCGGGGGGTGGTGTTTGTGCGGGCGGAGTATCCCCTGGCGGTGGCGCGGCTGCGGCGAGCAATCGGCGAGGCCGAAGCACGGGGCCTGCTCGGCGAGGCGGTGGCGGGGCGGCGGTTCGGCTTTCGGATCAGCCTGCGGGTGGGGGCCGGCGCCTATGTCTGCGGCGAGGAAACGGCCTTGATAGCGGCGATCGAGGGACGGCGGGGCCTCCCCCATCCACGGCCTCCCTACCCGGCCCAGCGCGGGCTCTGGCAACAGCCAACCCTGATCAACAACGTCGAAACCCTGGCGGCCGTGCCGGCGATCCTGGCCTTCGGTCCCGAGGCCTATGCCGCCATCGGCCATGGCCGCAGCCGCGGCACCAAGGTGCTGTCACTCTCCGGCGCGATCCTCCACGGCGGCGTTGTTGAAGTGCCCCTGGGGATCAGCCTGCGGGAGTTGGTGGAAACGATCGGCGCTGGTGCGCCGGAAGGTCAGCGGATCAAGGCCGTGCAGACCGGCGGGCCGACCGGTGGTTTCATCGCCGCCAGCGATCTGGACACCCCGTTGGATTACGAAGCCTTCGCCGCCCGCGGCTCGGCCCTGGGATCGGGGGGACTGGTGGTGATCGGGGATCAGACCTCGATTCCAGAGCTGGTGTTGCACGGCCTGCGGTTCTGCGCCAGCGAAAGCTGTGGCCAATGCGTTCCCTGCCGGGCGGGCACCCGAACGCTGGTGACCCTGCTGGAGCAGCTGCAGGCGGGCGGCGGCGATCGCGGCGCCGCCCATGCCCTGGCTCAGATCGAGGAACTGGCGGCGATGGTGGGGAGCGCGAGCCTGTGCGGCCTGGGCCAAGGCGCCGTGAATCCGCTGCTGAACAGCCTCAACCGCTTCCGCTCGGAGTACAGCGCTGCCGCCGAGGAGGTGGCCCCATGAAGACGCCCCAGCGGGTAGCGCTGCAGATCAATGGTCGCGCGCTGCAGGTGCCGGAAGGGAGCAGCCTGCTGCAGGCCTGCCACCAGGCCGGCATCCGCCTGCCCACCCTCTGTTTTGTTGAGGGTCTGAGCGTTGTCGGAGCCTGCCGGCTCTGCCTGGTGG
>JBEDHF010000066.1:0-4017 GCA_041174245.1 Cyanobacteriota bacterium | reverse complement strand
GGCCCTGCCGGGCGATCCTCCAGGGCCCGGAAGGCCAGGGAGGGATCCACCGGTGCAGGCGGCGGACCGACGGGATCCATCGGGCTCAGCCGTCCCAGCGGCTGACCACCAGTTCGATGCTGCCGTCGCGTTGTTCGCTCTGTTCCTGCACCTGAAAACCCTCAGCGGCGGACGCCGCCAGAATCGTGCGCAGGGCATAGCGCTGGGTGAGACGGGCCAGGAAACGCTCCACTGGCACAGGCTGGCGCCAGAGATCGAGATCGGTGACCAGCTCGTACTGACCGCTGCCTTGATTCCAGCGGAAGCCGATATCGCCACCCTCGGGGCAGAGGATCGCCAGTTCTGCCGTTTCGGTCTGACCGCGGTAGCCGCGGATCGGACGCTCACCGGTTTCCGGTTGGTGACCGAGATCCCGCAACGCTTCGATCAGGGCCTCACGATCGCGGAGCTCGGTCTTGAGGGTGCTGAAGTGGGACATGGAATCAGCGGGCGGGCGATCAGGACAGGGAGGCGTCGAGGCTCTGAGGATGGACCAGAGCGGCGCCCTGGCCTTGGTAGGCCTCTGAGGTGCTCTGGCGGGACTGCACCGAACCGAGACGGGACTCAATCCGTGCGGTGAGATCCTCACAGGCCCGGCCGGGAAGACCCTCCACCAGTTCCTCCACCCGGCCGTCAGGCCGGATGCGGAAGCGCAGCGTCTGGTGTGCCATGCCCGCCTGGGGAGATGCCTGGGATGTTAACGGGGTTCAGCCACCGTTGCCGGGCTGATCAACAGCTGAGGATCAGCTGAGCAATCCCTCGTCCACCAGGGTCTGGAGGCGATCAAGCACCTCCGGGGTCTCGAGCTGCTCCAACGCCACCCGGGCTTCATCGCGGACCCCGGCATCGGCATCGTGCAACAGGGTGGCGATCAGGGCTTCCTGCACCTCCTGCTGGCGGGGATCCACCAGATCGGCGTACAGACGTCCAAGCGACCAGGCGCTGTTGCTGCGCACCGCAGGCTCGCTGTCGACCCGGAGGCTGAGCAGCAGCTGGGCAGCCGCCGGATCGGCCTTGGCCGGACCTGTGCAACCGGCTTCCGCCAGGGAGCTGGCGGCCCACAGCCGCACCGCCGCCACATCCACCTGCAGGGAGCGGATCAAGGGATTGAGGATCGGCGCCTCGGGGTAATTGCCAAGGCTCCAGGCCACGGCCTTGCGCACGTAGCCATTGCTGTCGCTCTGCAACAGCGCCAGCAAGGGCTCCACCGCCAGCGGATGGGGATTGCGGCCGAGGGCATAGACCGCGCTCATGCGCTGAATCGGACAGGGGCAGTCCAGGAGGGGCATCAGGGCCGGAATCGCCCGTGGATCCCGGTGTTCACAGAAAATACGCAGCCCCTGAATCCGCTCTTCGGCACTGCCCGCCAGCAGCTTCAGCCCCTGGTCGCATTCCGCCGCCACATCGATCAGCTCCTCGGCGAGCAGATCAACATCATCAAGGGGATCCCCCAACAGCTCCTGGGCCAGCTCCATCGCCAGCACATCAGGATCCAGCGCCAGCTCCTGGGGGCTGGTGTCAAAGGGTTGAAAGGGCGGGATGGAGTCCGACATGGGGGGATCGTAAAGGCGACCACCGCCGCGCCTCAAACCGGGGGGGGTCAGCTGAGCGGCGCCGGGCCGGCCATGTCGCCCGGCAACCAGATGCGGGCGCTGACGGCGAACAGGGCCAGAGCGAACATCAGCACGATCGCCGCCGGCAACACGGTGGAGCGGAAAAATTGCACGGCATCGAGGCGTTGGCCCCCATTCTGCCCGTGGCCCGCCAGGGGCCGCGTGGCCCCTGGCGCCAGCCGACCTAGCGTGCAGCGATCCGCCTCCCGGCTTGATGCCCCCGCAGCCGTCTCCCGCCGAGCGCCAGCGGTCTGCAGGCCAACTGCGGCGGATCGGGGCGGTGGCAGCCGAGGGCTTCGCCAGCGGTGCTCCGAACACCGGACTGGGGGAAATTCTGCCGATCTGGCTGGCCAGACATGCGGTGCCCGTGGAGCTGATCGGCCTGCTGCAGCTGGCTGGTCTGCCCTACGTGCTCAAGTTTCTGTGGGCCCCCCTGCTGGATCGCTGGCCACTTCCCTGGCCCGACCGTCGCCGGGGCTGGATGGCCCTGTTGCAGGGGCTGCTGGCCGTGGCGATCGCCAGCCTGGCGTTGTTGCAGCCAACCCGGGAACCGCTGACCCTGACCCTGATCGGTCTGATCGCTCTGGCGATCGCCATCCTCAGTGCCAGCCAGGACATTGTGATTGATGCTTACCGCACCGATCTGTTGCCCGAGGCGGAGCGGGGCGCAGGGGCGGCCGCGAACTCCCTCGGCTTTCGAGGCGGCACCCTGGTGCTCGGCAGCGGCGCGCTGCTGATCGCCGGCACGGCGGGCTACCGGCTCGCCTTCGTGGCGGCAGGGGCCCTGATGCTGTTGATGATTCCCTGCACCCTGGCGGCACCGCGACTGGCGCCGTTGCAGCATCCGGTCCGCCATCTGGGGGAAGCGATTGGTGGACCCGTGCAGGAGTTCCTGGCCCGCACCGGCAAGCGGCGGGCGATCCAGCTGCTGGCCCTGGTTCTGATGTATCGCCTCCCTGATGGCTTGCTCGGCCCGATGAGCGGCCCGTTTCTGATCGCCGAAGGGCTGAAGGACGGCGAGATCGGGCTGCTCAAATCGGCCTTCGGGATCCTGGCCACCATGGCTGGGGTGGTGGTGGGCGGCCTGGTCTTTGCCCGCCTGGGCATGAACCGCAGCCTGTGGCTGTTTGCGGTGGCTGGCGCTGCTGGCAATGCGGCCTACTGGCTGGTGTCGCGCAGCGACGGCGCCTCAACGGCAGCGGTGGCCAGTGCCGTGCTCCTGGAAAACGCCTCCAGCGGCCTGGTCGGCACCGCCTTCGTGGCCTTGCTGATGAGTCTCTGCAACCCGCGCTTCTCAGCCACGCAATACGCCGTCTTCTCGGGCGTTTACGCGATCAGCAGCAAAGTGATGGGAGCCGCCTCCGGCTTTCTGGTGAAGCTGGCGGGCTGGGAGCACTTCTTTCTGTTCACGGTGGTCAGCGCCGTGCCGGCCTTCCTGCTGATGCAGGTGCTCACCCCCTGGGGGGGCCATGGCGCCCGCGGCGCCTTTGACCCCAGCCGTGATCCCACCTGACGCTCCAGGCCAGGAGCCGACGGGTCAGGCCTGGGATGGCAGCGCCGGTTCGAGGGTGGCCTCCAGGCGACGGCGCAACTGACCACAGGCGGCATCGGCATCAAGGCCGCGGCTGGCGCGGACGCTGACGGCCACATGTTGCTCCTGCAGGCTGCGGCGGAAGGCCTCCACCGCCTGGGGGGTAGGGCGCTGAAATTCTTCCTCGACGATCGGGTTGTAAGGGATCAGGTTGACGTGGCTCTGGAAGCCCCGCAGCTGGCGAGCCAGCGCCCTGGCGTGCTCGGGCTGATCGTTGAGCCCCCCGAGCAGGATGTACTCAAAGCTGACGCGACGGCCGGTGATCGCCACGTAACGGCGGCAATCCTCGAGCAACGCGTCGATCGGGTAGGCATGGGCGGTGGGGATCAGCTCCTGCCGCAGCCGCTGATCGGGGGCATGCAGGCTCACCGCGAGGGTGAACTGGGCCCGGCCGAGCCGCTGCAGGGAGCGCTCCGCCAGGGTCGGCAGGGTGTGGGGCACCCCGACGGTGCTGACGGTGATCTGGCGCTGGGCCATGCCGAGGTCCGTGCAGAGGCAATCGATCGCCTCCAGCACAGCCTCGACATTGAGCAGCGGTTCACCCATGCCCATGAACACGACATGGCTGGGCCGCTGATCCATCACCTCGCGCACCGCCAGCACCTGATCAACGATCTCGTGCGTGGCCAGGGAACGCTGCAGGCCGCCTTTGCCGGTGGCGCAGAACCGGCAGGCCATCGGGCAGCCCACCTGGCTGCTGACGCAGACGGTGAGCCTGCCATCGGCGGGAATGCCGACGGTTTCGATGCTCAGACCATCGTGGGTACCAAGCAG
>JBEDHF010000065.1:0-8721 GCA_041174245.1 Cyanobacteriota bacterium | reverse complement strand
GTGTGCGCAGGCGAGGGCTCCCGTTGGTCGGCGCCCGTGTCCCGCCTGTGGGACACCCAGCCGCCGCCGCCGTGGGAGTCGGTGATCCACGACCGCTGGGAAACCACGCGGGTGCTGCCCTGGGCCCATCTGCAGGGGCCGCTGCCGCTGCAGACCCTGATCCGGCACCGCCAGGAGTCTCTGGCGGCCGGCGCGCCTGCGGCCTGAGCCGGGTCAGGCCGCCGAGGGGAGATTCGGCGTCAGTCGAAGACGGCGGTGCGGCCCCGGTAGACCATCACCTTGCGGGTGAGATGCAGGCGCACGGCCTGGGCCAAGGCCAGCCGCTCGGTGTCGCGGCCCTTGCGGATCAGGTCGCCGACCTCATCGCGATGGCTGACGGCCACGGTGGACTGGGCAATGATCGGCCCGCCATCCAGCTCTTCGGTCACGTAGTGGCCGGTGGCGCCGATCAGCTTCACCCCCCGCTCCCAGGCCCGGTGGTAGGGCTGCGCCCCCTTGAAGGCCGGCAGGAAGGAGTGGTGGATGTTGATCACCCGGTGGAAGGGATCGCTGCCATCGAAGGCTGCCAGAAAGGAGGGGGTCAGCACCTGCATGTACTTGGCGAGCACCACCAGCTCGATCCCGTGCTCCGCCAGCAGCTGCAGATGCCGGGCTTCGGCGTCGGCCCGGTTCTCGGCGCTGACCGGCACATGCTCGAAGCGGGCGCCGAATTCGGCGGCGATCGGCCCCAGGTCCGGGTGGTTGGAGATCACCAGCGGCACCTCCATCGGCAGTTCGCCGGTGCGCTTGCGCCAGAGCAGATCGAGCAGGCCGTGGTCCTGTTTGCTCACGAAGATCGCCACCGGCGGTCGCGCATCTGAGAAGGTGACCCGCGCATCCCCGCCGAGCCGCTCCGCCAGGGCGTTGGTGGCGGTGGCGATCGCCTCTCTGGGCAGACCGAAGCCCTCGAGCTGCCACTCGATCCGGCTCAGGAACAGACCGGCGCCCTGGTCGCTGTGGTGGTCGGCGTGGACGATGTTGCCCCCCTGGGCTGCCACCCAGCCGGAGAGTTCCCGCACCAGCCCGGGCTGGTCGGGGCAGATCATCTGCAGGATGGCGGTGGCGCCGGGCATCGCAGCTGGTGAAGGCACTGCAGGCATTGTGCCGATGCCTCGGGATGCTCCCGGTAAAGTCAGGGCCACGACCTCCTGCCCGCCATGGTGTTTTCCCTGGTCTCCCAACTGCGCGCCAACCTTCAGCGGGTGGCGGTCCTCTGCCTTTCGCTGTGCCTCTGCTTCGGCCTGGCCGCCTGTGATGGCACCCAGGGACGCAAGGCGCCCACCATCTCCGAGAGCGATCTGGCGGTGATCCAGCGTCAGGCCGAGGGTTTCCTGGCGGCCCGTGATCGCCTGCCCGATCTGGCGGCCCTGGTCAACGATCGCAACTGGGTGTTCACCCGCAACCTGATCCACGGTCCGATGCAGGAGGTGGGTCGCGAGATGCTGTACATCAACCAGCGGCTGCTGCCGGCCGATCGCGCCGAGGCGACCGAGCGTGCCGACAACCTCAAAGCTGCCCTGGCCCAGCTCGATGAAGCGGCCCGGCTCCAGGATGGCGAGCGCCTGCGCAAGGCCTACATCCAGGTGGCCCGCGATTTCGGCCTCTATGCCCAGGTGCTGCCGCCCCAGGTTCAGGACGCCCTCAAGCAGGCCTGAGGTCTGGTCGGTGAGGACTGCGGCGCTCCTTTGAGCCCCGTCCTTGCGTCGGGATCCTGACCCGGTGAGCGACGCCACGCACTGCAAACCCGTGCCCCAGCCCCGTTCCGTGATCGTGATCGGGGCCGGCATCGTCGGCATGGCAGCGGCCTGGGCGCTGGTGCAGTGCGGCCATGCCGTCACCCTGGTCGATCCGTCTCTGCTCGAATCTCCTCCCTGCCATGGGGAAGGACGAGACGCCGTGCCAGAGGCCTCTTTCTCAGCGGTCCCGCTGGAATCATGCAGCGGCAGTGAAGCGGCCCTGGGCCTGTTGATGGCCGATGTGTTCCATCGCAGCCGGGGCCGCGCCTGGCGCCTGCGGCAGCGATCACGGGAGCTCTGGCTGCAGTGGCGTCAGCAGCTGGAGGATCGTGGTCTGCCCCTGCCCCAGCGCGCCGGCCTGCTGCTCCTGGCGGAGGACCAGGCCCAGTGGCAGCGCCAGCAGGCCCTCGTCGCCGAGCGTCGCGAGCTCGGCATCCCCCTGGAGCTCTGGCCCGCGGAACGCCTGGCCGAACTCCAGCCCCAGATCCCCTGCGGTTGCCTGGGTGCTCTGCATTCGCCCCGCGATGGCCAGCTCGATGCCGCCCTGGCCCTGCGCCAGTGGCGGATCGACGGCCAGCGTCATGGGCTGGAGCTGGTGGCGGCTTCGGCCCTGCATCTGGAACGACAGGGTGGGCACTGGCAGGTGCAGCTCGATTCCGGCGGGGCCCGACGCGCCGAGTGGATCGTGCTGGCGGCAGGCCTGAACCTCGCTGATCTCTGGCCTCAGGCGGCGGCAGCCACACCAGCCCCCCGGCTGGAGGCGGTGCTCGGCCAGGCCGTGGAGCTGGCGGTGCATGAGGAGGACCCCGATCCTGCGCTCTGGCCTGGATCGCTGGCCTGGTGCGGCATCAACCTGGTGCCCCGGCCCGGTCGGCGCCTCTGGCTGGGCGCCACCCTGGAGCCGGGGCAGAGGGCGGAACCCGAGGCCCTGGCGCGCCTGCGCAGCCTCAACGGTCAGGCGCCGGCCTGGCTGCAGCGGGCCACCGTGTTGCGGCATTGGCAGGGGTTGCGGGTCAAACCGGAGGGGCAGCCGGCGCCCCTGCTGCTGCAGCCGGCTCCAGGCCTGGTGGTGGCCGGGGGCACCTATCGCAATGGCGTGCTGCTGGCGCCGGCCCTGGCCGAGCAGGTGGTGGAATGCCTGGAGCGCTCCTGAAGGCCGCCGTGATGGAACGGATCTGCGAACCGGAGTTGATGGAGGGCCTGGATCAGGTGCAGGCCTATGCCGCCGCCGACTTCTCCAGCAGTGATCAGGCGGCCGTGGCGCGCATCCTCGAGCTCTGGGCTGCGGGCAGTAGGGCCTTCAGCCCGCGGCGGATCGTTGATCTCGGCTGCGGGCCCGGCAACCTCACGATCCCCCTGGCGCAGCGGCTGCCCGAGGCGGAGGTGGTGGGTCTGGATGGCTCAGCGGCGATGCTGGCCGAGGCCGAGCGGCGGCGCCCTGGCTCCCGCCCGCAGTTCCAGCGCGCCATCCTGCCGCAGCTGCCCGGGGATCTCGGCCGTTTCGATCTGCTGGTGAGCAACAGCCTGTTGCACCATCTGCACGATCCAGCCGTGCTCTGGGGCGCGATCACCCGGCTGGCGGCCCCTGGGGCCCTGGTGGTGGTCAAGGATCTGCGCCGCCCGGCGGATGCGGCAGAGGTGGAGACGCTGGTGCAGCGCCACGCCTCAGCGGCCCCGCCGGTGCTGCAGCGGGATTACCGCGCCTCCCTGCACGCCGCCTTCCGGCCTGAGGAGGTGGCGCAGCAGCTGCGGGCGGCCGGCCTGCCGCTGCAGGTGCAGGCCCTGGAGGATCGCTATCTGGAGGTGTGGGGGCGGTTGCCCTGAGCGCCGGGGCGCTTGGCGCGCGTGTGCCTCAGGGCCTGAGCGTGTGTCGCTCATGAAAAAGCCCCCCGAGCTGGGGGGCTGGCATGGCCAGGGCGGGCAGCCCTGGCGATCGGCCGCTGCAGGAAGCAGCGGCGCAGGCTCACTTCGATTCGGTGAATTCGGCGTCGATCACATCGTCGGCGCCAGGGGCACCGGCGTCACCGGCCGGTGCGGCGGCACCATCGGCGCCCTGCTGGTACACGGAGGCACCGGCGGCGTAGAGGGCCTGCTGCAGCTGTTCGAGCACGCTCTTGATCGTGTCGGTGTCATCGCTGGCCACCGCCTCCTTGAGCTGCTTGGTGAACTCCTCCACCTTGGCTTTGTCGTCGGCACCGACCTTGTCGCCGAGTTCGCCGAGCTGCTTCTCCGACTGGTAGATGAGGGTTTCGGCCTGGTTCTTGAGGTCGATCTTCTCGCGCTTCTCCTTGTCGGCCGCGGCATTGCTCTCGGCATCCTTGACCATCTTCTCGACCTCGTTGTCGCTCAGGGTCGAGGCGCCGGTGATCGAGATGGTCTGCTCCTTGCCGCTGCCCTTGTCCTTGGCGGTGACGCTGAGGATGCCGTTGGCGTCGATGTCGAAGGTGACTTCGATCTGGGGCACGCCCCGGGGCGAGGGGGGGATGCCATCGAGGCGGAAGGTTCCCAGCGACTTGTTGTCGCTGGCCATTTCACGCTCACCCTGCAGCACGTGGATTTCCACGTTGGTCTGCCCATCGACGGCGGTGGAGTAGGTCTCCGACTTCTTGGTGGGGATCGTGGTGTTGCGGGGGATCATCTTCGTCATCACACCGCCGAGGGTCTCCACACCCAGCGACAGGGGGGTGACATCGAGCAGCAGGATGTCCTTGACCTCGCCGGCGAGCACACCGCCCTGAATGGCGGCACCCACGGCCACGACTTCGTCGGGGTTGACGGTCTGGTTGGGGTCCTTGCCGGTGATCCGCTTCACCAGTTCCAGCACCGCCGGGATGCGGGTGGAGCCGCCCACCATCACGACCTCATCGAGCTGGGCGGAGGCGAGCTTGGCGTCCTTGAGGGCCTGCTCGACCGGCACGCGGCAGCGGTCGATCAGGGAGCTGGCCAGCTCCTCGAACTTGGCGCGGGTGAGGGTGAGATCGAGGTGCTTGGGACCCTCGGGGGTGGCCGTGATGAACGGCAGGTTGATCTCGCTCTGGGTGGCGCTGGAGAGCTCGATCTTGGCCTTTTCAGCGGCCTCAGTCAGGCGCTGCAGGGCCTGCTTGTCGGCGCGCAGGTCGATGCCTTCGTTGGCCTTGAAGGTGTCGGCCAGGTGGTCGACGATCACCTTGTCGAAGTCGTCACCGCCCAGGTGGGTGTCACCACTGGTGGAGAGCACTTCGAACACGCCGTCACCCACTTCGAGCACGGACACGTCGAAGGTGCCGCCGCCCAGGTCGAAGACCAGGATGCGCTCATTGCTCTTGCGATCGAGGCCGTAGGCCAGGGCGGCAGCCGTGGGCTCGTTGATGATCCGCAGCACCTCGAGACCGGCGATCTTGCCGGCGTCCTTGGTGGCCTGGCGCTGGGAGTCGTTGAAGTAGGCGGGAACGGTGATCACCGCCTGGGTGACGGTTTCGCCGAGGTACTTGCCGGCGTCATCGGCCAGCTTGCGCAGCACCTGGGCGCTCACCTCTTCCGGGGCGAACTGCTTCTCGAGCACCGGGCACTTGACCTTGACGTTGGCGCCGGCCTTCTCAACGCCGTAGCTCACTTCCTTCGATTCCTCGTTCACCTCGTCGACGCGGCGGCCGATGAAGCGCTTCACCGAATAGAAGGTGTTCTCGGGGTTCATCACCGCCTGACGCTTGGCGATCTGACCGACGAGCTTGTCCTGGTTCTTGGTGTAAGCCACCACGGAGGGCGTGGTACGGAAGCCCTCGGCATTGGCGATCACGGTGGGCTTGCCGCCCTCCATCACCGCAACGCAGCTGTTGGTGGTGCCAAGGTCAATTCCGACAACCTTGCCCATGGGTGGTCCTCCTCGGAGGGATCAAACTGCGGTCATCCTCTGCAGAGCCCCCCGGATGGGGCTAGGGGTGGTAGCCGAACCCGGCCGTACGGTGCCGGAGCTGCCCCAGCCCGCTGATGGTCGTGTCTGAGCCCTTTGCCCCTGATGGCGCCACCGCCTTGGTGGGGGTGCTTGGGGATCCGGTGCGTCATTCCCTCTCGCCGGTGATGCACAACGCCGCCCTGCGCCAGCTGGGCCTGAACTGGGTCTATCTGGCGCTGCCGGTGCCGGCATCGGAGCTGGCCACGGTGCTGCGGGCCCTGGAGGCGATCGGCTGCCGAGGCCTGAATGTCACCATCCCCCACAAGCAGGCGGTGGCGTCCCTGGTGCGGGAGCTGCGTCCGCTGGCGCAGCGGATCGGGGCGGTGAACACCCTGGTGCCCCATGCCGACGGCGGCTGGATCGGCACCAATACGGATGCCGAGGGTTTTCTGGCACCGCTGCAGCAGGCTGGCGAGAGCTGGAACGGCCGCCGGGCCGTGGTGCTCGGCTGTGGTGGCAGTGCCCGGGCCGTGGTGGCGGGCCTGGTGGAGCTGGGCCTGGAGACGATCACGGTGGCGGCCCGCCGACCGGCCTCACTGGCGGCCTTCCATGCCCAGTGCCAGGGCTTTGCGCCCCAGCTGCAGGCCTTTCACTGGAACGGTGACGGCCCGGAGGCGGATGCCGACCTCGGCGCGCTGCTGGCGGCTGCCGATCTGGTGGTGAACACAACGCCCGTGGGGATGGCCTCGGCCCAGGATCCGGCGGCGGCCGCGCGCAGTCCCCTCAGCGCGGAGGCCCTCGATGCCCTCAGGCCCGGCACCGTCGTCTACGACCTGATCTACACGCCGCGCCCGACCCGGCTGCTGCAGCTGGCCGAGGAGCGCGGCTGCCGGATCCAGGATGGTCTGGAGATGCTGGTGCAGCAGGGGGCGGCGGCCCTGCGGCTCTGGAGCGGCCAGCAGGAGCTGCCGGTGGCGGCGATGCGGGCGGCGGCCCTGGAGCGGCTGGCGGCGATGCGGGCTGCAGCCGCCTGAGCCGCAGCCGCCCGAGCTGATCGCGCCCCTAGCCTGCGTGGCGACCCTGCCCGACTGCGATGCAAGCCCTTCCCCCCTGGCAGCGCCTGCTGGCGATCGCGGCCTATCTGCTGCCCTGGCGGGATGGTCTGGCGTTCAGTGGCGGCTTGCTCAGGGCGTTTCCGGCCCTGATCCCTGTGGTGAATGGGCTGGCGTTGCCGGCGGCACCGCTGGTGGCGGTGGAAACGCTGCTGCCCTTCGGCAATCTGGTGATCTTCCTGGGCCTCTTCCTGGGGGTTGTGCGCAACCAGCGGGTGCCCTATGCGATCCGCTTCAACGTGCTGCAGGCGATCCTGCTCGACATCGTGCTGGTGCTGGCCAACCTGCTGCTCGGCCTGTTCAGCAACCTGCAGGCGGCCTCCTTCGCCCTGCGCACCCTCAGCGACACGGTGTTTCTGGGCACGGTGCTGGTGATCGGCTACTGCCTGGTGCAGGGCCTGCGCGGCCAGGATCCCGAGCTGCCCACCGTGTCCGAGGCGGTGCGGATGCAGCTCTGAGGGCTGGATCGCCCGGGCGGCGCGGCGTGGCGCCGAGCAGGGTCAGGCCTGGCAAGCGGCGGGAGGCGCTGCGATAGGTTGGCTGATCCGTCGCTGAAGGGCTTCGTGCCCGTCAGCCCCTGCCCGATCGGGCAACACCCCCAGGTGACCATGACGCAGCCCTACTACGAAACGATGTACATCCTTCGTCCGGACATCCCGGAGGAAGAGGTGGAGACCCATGTGGCCAAGTACCGCGACCTCGTGACCGAGGCCGGTGCTGAGGTGCTCGACACCCAGATGCGCGGCAAGCGCCGCCTCGCCTATCAGATCGGCAAGCACCGTGAAGGCATCTACGTGCAGCTGAACCACAACGGTGACGGCCAGCAGGTCGCTCCCCTGGAGCGCGCCATGCGCCTCTCCGAAGATGTGATCCGCTACCTCACCGTCAAGCAGGACGGCCCGATGCCCGCTCCCCGGGCGATGCCCGTGGCCACCGGCAGCGAAGCCGCTCCGATGCAGGCCGCCGAAGCCGCCGGCGCCTGAGCCCAGCACCTCCGCTGAGGTCAACACCCACCCAGTCCCCTGATGGGGGCTGGGTTTTGTTTTGGGTACGGATGGTTGATCGTCAGACCTGATTCCAGCGTCTGAGCGCAGCTCCCGATCGTTTCTTGCGATGACTGGCGATAATCTCCAGATCTCCAAGAACGCCAGACCGTTTCCTCCTGCATGGATCACCCCGTGGAGCCAACCGCTGCCAGGGAGCAGCCCCAGGCTTCCGCCGCGTTGATCGTTCGTCCGAGCATGGCCCTGGCGCGCAGGGTGGGCGAAAGGGTGCAGCGTTGGATCCTGCCCCTGCCGCTGGCCCGGATCAAAGGCGGCCTGCGGCACTGGCGTGATGCCCTGCTGCGCAATCCGCTGGCGGACGAGCTGGAGCGCACCCGTCGCGATAACGAACAGCTTCAGGCCCTGCTGGAGGAGTTGCCCGAGATCTTCGAGCGCAAGTATCAGCAGCGGTTGGAGCCGCTGCTTGAGCACCAATACAGGCTCCTGGAAGACAACGCCCTGTTGATGGATCAGCTGCGTCAGCTCCAGGGCGCCGATCCCGCTGCGGCCAGCCCCCAGTTGCTGCCGGCGGTGACGCCCGCCCCTCTGGGGCCTGCCCCTGAGGCGCCTGCCACCGAGGGGTCGGTGCATCTCGATGGCGCAGCTCCCGCCGTGCCGGATGTGACCAGCCTGCTGATCACCCCTCCCTGGGGGGTGCCGGCACCTGCCGTGCTCGAGTCGGCGCAGCCGCAGGTCCCGGCGCCTGCCGAGGCCCCTGCCTCCGCCGAGGCCCCTCGTCAGGAGCCCCAGGCCGATCAGCCTGTTCCTGCCCCAACGGCGGAGCTGGCTCCTGCCCCGGCCAGCCCTGCCGCCGAGCCCTCCTTCGAGGAGCTGGTGTCGCTGGCCAGCCAGCAGCTGCAGGCCGGGCCGTTGGCGGAAGCGCCCTGGGCCACAGAGGCGCCCTGGGCGCGAGATGTTGC
>JBEDHF010000064.1:0-7091 GCA_041174245.1 Cyanobacteriota bacterium | reverse complement strand
GCAGAAACAGCTCCGCACCGGCCGGCAGGGCGGCGGCGATCGCCAGGAGCAGCGCCGGTTGCAGTACCCGGCGCTTGTGGTGTTTCTTCTTGAACCATGGATCCGGAAACTGGATCGTCACCCGCTGCAGCAGGCCCGCAGGCAGCGCTGCCAGCCAGGCCTCCAGGCTGACGTTGGCGTTGCAGAAGAGAAAGTGCAGGTTGGCGAGCGCCAGGCTGCTGCGCTCGGCTTCCGCCGCCTGCACCAGGGCGCGCCGGATCTCAACGCCCAGGTGGTTGACGCCCGCTTCCTGGGGCGCCAGGGCCAGCAGGAAGCGGCCGCGGGCGCAGCCGATGTCCAGATGCAGCGGCAGCGTCGGATCGTCGAACAGCGCCGCTGGCGGAGGCAGCTCCAGGGGCAGCTGGAAGAAGCGACTGAGCGGATTGACGTGCTGGCGCACCATGGCGGCGATGGATCAGGGGCGGCGATGGATCAGGTCCCTGGGCCGGCATTGCTCCGGTCGGCGACCAGGAAACCCCAGCTGGCGGTGTAGCCATGCAGGTGGGTGGTTCCCCCCACCGGCCCGATTTCACCATTGCAGAAGGCGCCGCTGATCGGCAGCTCCGGGAAGAGTTCGCGGCAGAGGCTGACATCGCCATCGGCGCGGCCGTAGAGGCCCCGGCCCCGCCCGAGGCAGGCGAAGAGCAGGGCGGCCAGCGGTTGCGGCTGCTGCTGGCGTGCAGTGGTCAGCAGTTGCCGCTGTTCCTGCAGCGAGGTGCTGCCATCGCGCAGCTGGAACTGGACCCGTTGGCCCTGGCGCATCCGTTCCGCCACCGCCACCGAGCCGGTGCGTGGGTCGACACCGATCAGGTTGCGCACCAGAAAGGCGTCCTGAACGCCGGGGTCGGGCCGGTCTGGATCCGGGGCCAGCAGGGGCAGATCAAAGCTGTTGCGGCCCACACCGAGGAAGAGCGAATGGCGCACCCGCTCGCGGTCCTCGGTGCTGAGGTCGGCCAGGATCGCCTGCAGACAGGCCACCGGCGTGCCGGAGGAAGCGGCGCTGGCGAGACGCAGCACCACGTTGCGCTGGGCCTCCTCCACCTCGAATACCGGGCCGATCGGCCGGCAACCCTGGGCGACCACCGGATCCAGGCGCCAGCTGCCGCCGATCACGCAGCCGATCGCACCGCTGTGCACGCCATCGCCGAGCAGCAACGAGCCATGGCCGGCGCTGTGCTGGCCGGCCACGCCGCCGACCTTGATCGTGTGCGGATAGCTGAAGTCGAGGCCGTTGATCAGATCGTTGATCGAGGCGCTGGTGGGATCGATCAGCAGCACCATTGACGGGGCCGCCGCCGGATCGATGCCCACGGCCTCGATCCAGGCGGTCGGGGGGCCATCGAGGTCCGGCAGGGAGGTGGTGTCGATCGCGAAGGGCTGCAGCTCGGCACCCGGCAGGCGCAGCAGGGTGACGCTCAGGGCCGGCTCCTGCTCCCGTTCATGGGGTAGACCATCGCCGCTGGTGCCGATCACGCCACCACCGGCGCAACCCAGCCAGTGGCGGGCCTTGAGCCGCTCCTGCAGCAGGGGCATCAGCCGGGGCAGATCACTGCCGTAACTGGTGGAGGCGAACACCAGGGCCAGATCGGCTTCGCCACAGCCCGCCAGCTCGCGGGCCGCCGCTGTCACCGCCCCTTCCAGGGAGGCGCCACCGCTGAGGGCTGTGCGGCACCAGGGCTCGGCGGTGCGGCGGGGCCAGAGGGACGGCAGGGAGAAGGCGACCATCGCCGGACCTTAACGTCTGGAAGGTCTTCCGGATAATGGCGGCCACCCGACCCGTCGCTCCTGTGCCTTCGTGATCGTTTCTGCGACATCCCAGGTGGCCGGAAGCCCGTCGCTTTTCGGGCTGCCCTACCGCGCCCTTGTCTGGCTGGACTACCGGCTGGCGGTGGTGTTCTGCGTGGCCCTGCCGTTGCTGCTGCTGATCTGGGCCTCCGTCCGGCGCGAAGGGGCGATCGTGCGCCTGCTGACGCTCTATTGGAAGGTCTCCAGCCTGCTGGCGGTGACGGTGCTGTTCCTCAGCGACGGCCGTCCGATCGGCTATGCGCTCGGCGTGCTCGCCCAGCTGCTGATGATCACCAGCGTCTGGTTCTGGGTCGACCTCAACGAGGAGCTCGATGATCTGCCGCCCTGGCGGCCGCTGCCCTTGACGGTGCGGATCTGGCGCTGGGGCCTGACCCTGTTCGCCGGCCTGGGCGCATTCGTCAGCGGCACAGCCCTGACCTGCCTGCAGCGTGGCGGCAGTGCCAGCTGTCAGGTCTGGCTGGAGCCCCCGGCCGAGCTGATGCATCAGGTGGATCGGGTCTTCAGTTTTGTCTTCGGCGGCAACTGGACCCCGGAGATTTCGGTGTTCTTCGGCTATGCCGGCTTGATCGCCTATGGCGTCGGCCTGTTGCAGTGGCTGGCGGTGCGCCTGCCGCGGATGGGGCGGGTGGCCGGTGAATTCTGAGCCTGTTGTTGTGCTGACGGCGCTGGAAGCGATCAGCCAGGGCCGCCCGGATCGGGTGTTGCGCCTCCGTGGTCAGCTGCCTGGCGATGGGGGGCTGCTGGAGCCGTTTGAGCTGCTGATCTTCCGCGGCTTTTCCAGCAGCATCAGCCATCCCACCGCCTTTGATCCCGATCAGCCGGCCCTGCCGCCGCAGGCCCGGATCGAGGCGGCGGAGCTGCTGCGCGGCCCGCTCAATCCCGCCGCCGAGGAACGGCTGGCCGGCCCCGTTGATCCCGAGGCGTTCCTCGATCCGCAGGCCTGGCGCTGAGCCTCAGCCGCCGTGGCAGAGCCGCCGCCAGTGCGGGCAATGCGCATGCAGCTGCTGCTGATGGGGCGCCAGCATCGCGGCTGTGGCGAGCTCGAAATCGGCGAAGTCGAAGCCGGGTGCCACCGTGCAGCCCACCAGGCTCCAGCTTTGGGCCAGGGCCGGTTCGGAGGCGAACCAGCGGCCGGCGGGCACCACATGCTGGGGCGATTCACCGGCGGCCAGATCCAGGCCGAGGCGGGTGCTCAGCACCCGACCGTCGTGGCAGAGCTCATGGATCCACAGGGGGCCACCGGCGTGGTGATGCCAGAGCTCGTCGGAGCGGATCCGATGCCAGGCGGAGCGTTCGCCTGCCGCCAGCAGGAACAGGATCGCGGTGCTGGCCGGGCGCCGGCCGCGATCGGTATCCACCTGCTCGCGGGCCCGGTAGGTCTCCCGGTAGTGGCCGCCCTCCGGATGGGGCTGCAGCCCAAGCTGCTCGATCAGCACCTCGGGGTTCGTGATCGGTGCCATCGCTGCTGCGGCCGGGCTCAGGAGGGGGCCAGCACCGCCACGCAGCGGCCGCAGAGGGTCGGGTGCTCCGCGTGCTGGCCGATGTCGGTTTCGTAGTGCCAGCAGCGCTCGCACTTCTCGCCCTCGGCGCGGGCGATGCGCACCGTGATCCCCGCCTCGCTGGCTTCGCTGAGCACGGTCGCCGGGGCGGCGCCACCGAGTTGCAGGGCCGACACCAGCAGCCAGTCGGCCAGGTTGTCGACGGCGGGGTGGGCGGAAGCCGCCAGCCAGGTCAGGGCCGCGGCTGTGGGGTCGGCGCCGGCGCCCAGCTCCAGCTGCACCTGGGCTTCGAGCGAGGCGCCAAGGCTGCCCTCCTTGCGGCAGCTCTCCAGCTGGCGGTTCACCAGGGCGCGCAGCTCGAGGATCCGGGCCATCGGCTCCTCCAGGGCGCCATCGCGCCACTCGGCCGGCGCCGTCGGCCAGCCGTGCTCGAACACCGAGGCCTCGGCCACCGGGTAGGGCAGGTTCTGCCAGATGTCCTCGGCCATGTGGCAGAGCACCGGCGCGATCAGGCCGGCCAGCCGCTCCACCACCAGGGCCAGCACCGTCTGGCAGCTGCGGCGGCGGAAGTCGTTCGCCGCGCTCACGTAGAGGCGGTCCTTGGCGATGTCGAGGTAGACGTTGGAGAGATCGACCACGCAGAAGTTCTGCAGGGCCTGGAAGAAGCGGTAGAACTCGTAGCTGGCGAAATCGGCGGTGACGCTGTCGATCAGGGCGGCGGAGCGCTGCAGCATCCAGCGATCGAGCAGCGGCAGATCGGCGATGGCGATGGCATGGCCGCCTTCGCTCTGAGGCCTGGGATCGAAGTCGTGCAGGTTGCCAAGCAGGTAGCGGGCGGTGTTGCGCACCTTGCGGTACACATCCGCCAGCTGCTTGACGATCCCCGGCCCCAGCGGCACGTCCGCCGAGTAATCGACCGAGCTCACCCACAGCCGCAGCACATCGGCGCCGTAGGCCGGCTCCTGCTTCTCGTTCTTGCCGCCCTCCACCAGCACCGCCGGATCGACGACGTTGCCGAGTGATTTGCTCATCTTGCGGCCCTTCTCATCGAGGGTGAAGCCGTGGGTGAGCACCCGTTTGTAGGGGGCATGGCCGTTGACGGCCACGGAGGTGAGCAGGCTGCTCTGGAACCAGCCGCGGTGCTGGTCGCTGCCTTCGAGATACAGATCGGCGGGGTACTGCAACCCCTCGCGGCCTGTCTGCGCGCCCAGGCCCCCGAGCACGCCAGCCCAGGAGGAGCCGGAGTCAAACCACACATCCATCGTGTCGGTGCCCTTGCGCCATTGCGCCGCCTCGACGGCATAGGCCTCGGGCAGTAGGCCGGCTTCATCGTGCTGCCACCACACATCGGCGCCGTGCTCGGCGATCAGGGTCTGGATGTGGGCCAGGGTGGCTTCATTGAGCAGCACCTCACCGGTTGTGCGGTGATAGAAGACCGGGATCGGCACGCCCCAGGTGCGCTGGCGACTGATGCACCAGTCGCCCCGCTCGCTCACCATCGCTTCGATCCGGTTGCGGCCGCTGGCCGGCAGCCACTCCACCGCCGCGATCGCCTGCAGCGCCGCCTCTCGGAAGCCCGCCACGGAGGCGAACCACTGCTCGGTGGCGCGGAAGATCGTCGGCTTCTTGGTGCGCCAGTCGTAGGGGTAGCGGTGCTCATAGCGCTCCTGCTTCAGCAGCAGGCCGGTGCCCTCCAGGGCGCTGATCACCGCCGGGTTGGCGTCCTTGAGCACGTTGGTGCCGGCGAAGGGCCCGGCCTCGGCCGTGAGCGTGCCGGCCTCATCCACCGGGCAGAGCACCGGCAGGCCGTACTTGCGGCCGGTGTTGAAGTCGTCGACGCCGTGGCCGGGGGCGGTGTGCACCAGGCCCGTGCCGGCCTCGGTGGTGATGTAGTCGCCGCCGATCACCACCGGGCTGGTGCGATCCAGCAGCGGGTGGCGGTAGACGATCCCCTCCAGTTCGGCGCCCTTGACGCTCAGGATCGGCGTCAGGGTCAGGCCGAGGCTGGCTTCCAGGCCCTCGCGCAGCTCGGCAGCCACCACCAGGTGGCTGGCGGCCGGCGCCGGAGTCTCGCCGCGGGCGGCCACGGCGCAGATGGCGTAGTCGAGCCGCTCATTCACCGATACCGCCAGGTTGGCGGGCAGGGTCCAGGGGGTGGTGGTCCAGATCGCCACGGCGAGTCCGCCCTCGGCGGTGGCCGCCTCCGGGCTGAGTCCGGCGGCCTTCAGCTGGGCGGCCAGCGCCTCTGGCAGCGCCGTTGCCGGGAAGGCCACATAAAGGCTGGGGGAGGTGTGGCCGTCCGGGTATTCGAGTTCGGCTTCGGCCAGGGCCGTGCGCGAGCTGGGGCTCCAGTGCACGGGCTTGAGGCCCCGGTAGATGTGGCCGGCCAGCACCATGGCGCCGAACACACCGATCTGGGCGGCCTCGTAGCTCGTCTGCAGGGTCAGGTAGGGCTGCTCCCAGTCGGCCCAGATGCCCCAGCGACGGAAGCCGACCTTCTGGCCTTCCACCTGATCGAGGGCATAGGCGTGGGCCTTCTGGCGCAGGCTGATCGGCGTCAGCTCGGCGCGCTCGCTGCTGCTCAGCCCCTGCAGCACCTTCAGTTCGATCGGCAGGCCGTGGCAGTCCCAGCCGGGCACGAACCGGGCCTTGCGGCCCTGGAGCAGCGCCGTCTTGTTGATGATGTCCTTGAGGATCTTGTTGAGGGCGTGGCCCACGTGCAGGGCGCCGTTGGCATACGGCGGGCCGTCGTGCAGGGTGAAGGGATCGCCCGGGTTCTGCTGGCTCAGGCGCTCGTAGAGACGCTGCTCGGCCCAGAACGCCTGGATCTCGGGTTCACGCACCTTGGCGTTCGCCCGCATGTTGAAGGGCGTCTGCAGCAGGTTGAGGGTGTCCTTGTAGGAGATCTGACCGGCGTCGGCTTGGCCCGCAGAGGGGGTGGTCTCGGGCGCAGGGCTGGCGGTCACGTCGCCACAGGGCAGCAAGCAGGGATTATCGGCGGTCGTGGGGGTGCAGCGGCCGCCGTTCAGCCCGGCCCCATCTCCTCCACCTCCACATCCACGATCGCGCCGGCCCCGGAGGGGCGGCGGACGGGACGATCGAGCAGGGCATCGATCTGCTCGAACGACTGAATCACCTGCAGCGGATCGATCGCGCTCAGGGGCTCGGGATCTTCGCTGACCATCGGGGCTGCTGCCGCCGGCATCGGGCCAGGGTCCGGAGCGGCGCCTGGTTCGGCTTCGGCCCCGGAAGTGTTCGCCTCCAGCCACGCCTCCAGGCCGGCCTCGCCCAGGGGCTCGTTGCCTCCATCCTGCGCGGCCTGGCGGTCTGGGTCGGCAGGGCTGTCTTCGGAGCCGTCGCGGATTGGTTCCGCCATGGCGTCGGGTGCGGCCTCCTGGGCGGCCTCCAGGTCGGCCTCCAGGGCGGAGGCTGCGCTATTGGCCGCGGCTTCGCCGTCGCTGGCTGCTGCTGCTTCGTCGGGCGTCAGCGCGGCTTCGCTGGCGCCGGCCTGGAAGCGCTCTGCACCTGGAGCGTCCGCCACAGGAGTCCCTGCGTCTGGATCCTCGGCGTTCAGAACCTCGGGTTCAAAGGCTTCAGCTGCAAGGGGCTCAGCGTCTGCTGCGGCTTGCGGGGCTTCCTCCACGCTCGCGTCCGGCGCCTCCGCTTGCCGGTCGGCGGCTGAGGCGGCTTCCGGGGTCCCTGCTTCCGGGGTTGCTTCCTGCTGCACGGCGTCTTCGGCTGTGGCCG
>JBEDHF010000063.1:0-3070 GCA_041174245.1 Cyanobacteriota bacterium | reverse complement strand
CACCAACGGCCGCCTCGCCCCAGGCTCCCCTCCCTTTCGGTTCGTTCTCTGATGCGTCTGCTCCACGTCATGCTGCGGGTCGTTGATCTGGAGCGTTCGATCGCCTTTTACACCGAGGTGCTCGGCATGCGTCTGCTGCGGCGCAAGGACTATCCCGGCGGTCGCTTCAGCCTCGCCTTCCTCGGTTATGGCGAAGAGCACGACACCACCGTGCTGGAACTCACCCATAACTGGGACACCAACGCCTATGAGCTCGGCACCGCCTACGGCCATCTGGCCCTCGGTGTCGACGACATCCACGCCGCCTGCGCGGCGATCGCTGGCCGCGGCGGCCGCCTGGTGCGTCCACCCGGTCCGATGAAGCACGGCACCACCGTGATCGCCTTCGTGGAAGACCCCGACGGCTACAAGATCGAGCTGATCGAGCTCTCCTCCCGCGCCCATACCGCCGCCTGATCGCCATGCCCGAGCGTTACGAGCAGGAGGGCGGCAGCCTCACCCGCGAGCCGGATCGCTTCAGTGAGCTCGCCTGGGAGCTGCTGCTGGCCTCCCAGGACACCGCCCGCAGCTGGCGGCATGCCGATCTCGACGTGGAGCATCTGCTGCTCACCCTGCTCCAGGATCCGGCCTTCGCCCCCTGGCTGCAGCCGCTCGATCTCGATCGCGACCGCGCCTTTGATGCTCTCGAGGCCTTCTGCGCCGAGCAGCCCACCGCCCGGCCCGACACCTTGTATGTGGGTGAAGCGCTGGAGTCGCTGCTGGAGGAGGCCGATCGCCAGCGGGCGGCCTGGGGCTCGTCCCTGATCGATGGCCCCCATCTGCTGCTGGCCCTGTTGCAGGAGCCTCGGATCGGCGCCGCCGCCCTGGCGGCCGCCGGCCTGCGGCAGGAGGCCTTGCACCGGGCCCTGCGCTCGTTGCAGGTCGCCCCTGCGTCGCCGCCCGAGCCGCCGCGCCGCGCCGTCCCCGTCCGCGCCGGCGACGACTGGATCGACGTCCCAGCCCCCGCCGCGATCACCGCGCCCCCAGCGACCGCCGGCCGCAGAGACGTGGCCACGGCCTCGCCGGAGGGCTTCAGGGAGGCCGGCGCGCCCGAGCCGGCGACGGGTGAGCTGCGCCTGGAGGCGGAGGCTTCGGCGCTGGAGCGCTTCGGCCGCGATCTCACCGCGGCCGCCCGGGCCGGTGAGCTCGATCCGGTGATCGGCCGCACCGCCGAGATCCGCCGTCTGATTCAGGTGCTCTCGCGCCGCAGCAAGAACAACCCGGTGCTGATCGGCGAACCCGGCGTCGGCAAGACGGCCGTGGCCGAGCTGCTGGCCCAGCGGATCGTCGCCGGCGAGGTGCCCGAAGCGCTGCGGGGCGTGCGCCTGATCGCCCTGGATCTCGGGGCCCTGATCGCCGGCGCCAAGTTTCGCGGCCAGTTCGAGGAGCGCCTGCGCGCCGTGCTCTCGGAGGTGCGCCGCGCCGATGCCGAGGTCGGTGGCCAGGGCCAGGAGGCCGGGGTGGTGCTGTTCATCGATGAGCTGCACACCGTGGTCAGCTCCGATCGCTCCAGTGCCGATGCCGGCAGCATCCTCAAGCCGGCGCTGGCTGGCGGTGATCTGCGTTGCATCGGCGCCACCACCCCGGAGGATTACAGCCGCACGATCGAGAAGGACCAGGCCCTTAACCGCCTGTTCCAGCAGGTGCTGATCCGTGAGCCCGATCTGGAGAGCAGCGTTGAGATCCTGCGGGGTCTGCGCGAGCGCTATGAGATCCACCACGGCGTCACGATCTCCGATCGGGCCCTGGTGGGCGCGGCCCGGCTGGCGGATCGCTACATCACCGACCGCTGCCTGCCCGATTCGGCGATCGATCTGATCGATGAGGCGGCGGCCACCCTGCGGATGGAGGCCACCTCCAAGCCCCAGGCGGTGGAGCAGGCGGAGGCGGAGCTCTCCCGGGTGCAGCTGGCCCTGCTGGCGGCCGAGACGGCGCCGATGGCGGAGCGGCTGGCCCTGCAGGAGCAGCGCCGCCAGGCCCTCGACCGGCTGGAGACGCTGCAGGAGCGTTGGCGACTGGAACGGGAGCGGCTGGCGGATCTGCGCGAGCTGCTGCAACGCGATGAGGAGCTGCAGCCCTTGCAGCAGGAGCGCCAGGCTCTGGAGCAGAGCCTGCAGCAGGAGCCGATGCTGCGCGAGCAGGTGGAGGAAAGCGATATCGCCGATGTGGTGGCCCGCTGGACCGGTATCCCTGTGCAGCGCCTGATCGCCGGCGAACGCCAGAAGCTGCTGGAGCTCGAACAGCGCCTGGCTGACCGATCACCCGCTCAGCCGGAGGCGGTGGCGGCGGTGGCGGCGGCGATCCGCCGCAGCCGTGCCGGCATGCAGGGCAACCGCCGGCCGGTCGGTTCGTTCCTGTTCCTCGGCCCCACCGGTGTCGGCAAGACCGAACTGGCCAAGGCCCTGGCGGCCGCCCTCTTCGATGAAGAGGAGGCCCTGGTGCGGCTCGACATGAGCGAGTGCATGGAGCGCAACGCCGTGGCCCGCCTGATCGGGGCCCCGCCCGGCTATGTGGGCTACGAGGAGGGAGGCCAGCTCACCGAGGCGGTGCGGCGCCGTCCCTACGCGGTGGTGCTGCTCGATGAGGTGGAGAAGGCCCACCCCGAGGTGTTCAACCTGCTGCTGCAGGTGCTCGATGACGGCCGCCTCACCGATTCCCAGGGCCGCACCGTTGATTTCCGCCACACGGTGGTGATCATGACCAGCAACCTGGCCAGCCGCGCCATCCTCGAGCACGCCCGCCAGGCCGAGGCCGATCCGGCGGCCCTGGAGGCTGCCGTCGATCGGGCTCTGGCCTCCCAGTTCCGGCCCGAATTCCTGAACCGCATCGATGAAGTGATCCGCTTCCGGCCCCTGGCGGCGACGGATCTGGAGCGGATCGTGCGCCTGCAGATCCGCGATCTGGCGGCCCTGCTGGCTGAGCAGAACCTGGAGCTGCGCGTGGAGGAGCCGGTGGTGCAGCGCCTGGCGGCCTGGAAGCGCTCCTCCAGCAGCTCGGTGGCCAGGGGATTCTCCAGCTGCCGACGCAGCAC
>JBEDHF010000062.1:0-2758 GCA_041174245.1 Cyanobacteriota bacterium | reverse complement strand
CGGAAGGGAGTCTGGGGGGTCTGGGTGAGCTGCGGCGTCGGCACCTGCGCAAGGGGGGCTTCCACATCGCCCTCGCCGATCGCTGGTTGCGGCGCTCGCGCCGCCAGGGGGGTAAGAGAGCGGAACTCCATCTGCCAGCGGTCGCTGGCGGTGCCCACCAGCCGCAGCTCGCGCGGATCGAGACCAAGGCCGTTCTCGAACTCGAGCACCAACCGGGTCTGGTCGCCTCCCGGCTGGCCGATCCGCACCTGACGCAGCGGGCTGCCGAGCGGCAGGCTGATCGTGCGCGTCCGGCTCGGGGCCCCCGGCAGATCGATCCACACCCGCGGACCGCGCCCGAGGCTGCCGGCTTCGAAGAAGGCCACCGGCCGGGTGCCCGGCGGTGTGCGCAGCTCGAGGCGATCGTTGCGCCAGCGCCAGGCGGCCAGGCTGCTGCCGGCGCGGGCCGCCAGGGCCGGCCAGGTGAGCAGCAGCAGCAGCGCCAGGATTCCTGGGCTTCTCCAGCGGCTGCCTCGCGCCCAGTCAGGCCAACCCATGCGCCGCTCGTTCAGAAGAGGGCGGGACGGCGATGCCGCAGGCTCGGCATCTGCTCCCGCACCCGATTCCTGTTGGCGGTATCAATCGGCGCGATCGCATGCCCCGGCGCGACGCCGGCATCCGCCAGCACCGTGCCCCAGGGATCGATCACGAGCGCATGGCCATGGGTGGTGCGGCGACCGCCATGGAGGCCGGTCTGGGCCGGAGCCAGCACGTAGGCCGTGTTCTCGATCGCCCGGGCCTGCAGCAGCACCTGCCAGTGGTCCTTGCCGGTGAAGGCGGTGAAGGCAGCAGGCACCATCAGCAGATCGGCGCCCTCGGCGGCCAGATGGCGATAGAGCTCCGGGAAGCGAACGTCGTAACAGATCGAGAGACCGACCCGGCAGAGACCAGGAATCTCGACCACAGGCGGCAGGCTGTCACCCGGCTTGACGGTGGCCGATTCGCGGTAGGTGACGCCGTCGGGGAGATCGACATCAAAGAGGTGGATCTTGTCGTAGCGAGCCAGCAGCTGACCGTCCTTGCTCACCAGCTCCGCCCGGTTGGCGGTCAGCCCCTCGCCGGCAGGCACCGGAAAACCACCGCCGAGGAGGGCCACCTGGTAGCGGCGGGCCATGGTGACCAGAAACTTGCTGCAGCGCTCGGCCAGGGTCGGGGCCAGCTCCAGACGCTGCTGGTCTTCGCCCATGTAGGCGAAGTTCTCAGGCAGCCCCACCAGTTCGGCACCGCGCCGCACCGACAGCTCGATCTGCTCCTCAGCGGCCGCAAAGTTGACCTCGTGATCAGCCGTGCTTGTGAGCTGCACCGCCGCCGCCAGAAAGCTCCCCACCACCGGTCCCAATGCGTGGCCAGACTGTAAGGGAGCTTCCGGACCGGGGCGATCCCCACGCCACAAGGTGACAGCGGGATCAGGGCCCGGCCCGGCTCAGGCCGCCTTCAGCACCCCGGGTTCGGCCTGGGTCGGCACGATCGTCAGGGTGTCGAGGGCGGCGCAGCAGGCGAAGTCGGCGTCGTGGTTGCCGATGCCGATCAGACGCTGGCCATGGCTGGCGGTGCGCAGACAGGCCTCGGGGCGGTCCTGCCACTGATGCCAGAGGGCGAGGGCGGCCTGCATTTCGTCGTTGGCCAGCTGCACCGCCTCCGGACGGGCACGGAGCAGGGCCTCAGCCACGGCGCCGGCGGCCAGGCTGTCTTCGAGGGAGTAATCGCCCTCCCAGCCACTGCCCACAATCCAGATGCAGCGCGCCTGGGCCTCGAGCAGCCGCTGGGCCACCGCCGCCCGGTTGGGCAGACAGGCCGTCACCAGCAAGGGAACGTCGCGCACACGATCGAGGGAGCGGGTGCCGTTGGTGGTGCTCATGAAGATCCGCTTGCCGGTCACCAGCTCCGGGGTCACCGCCAGCGGCGAATTGCCGAGGTCGTAGCCCTCCACGCGCTTGCCACCGCGCTCACCGGCCCGCAGCCGCCGGTCCTGGGGCCAGGCCGCCGCCGCCGCTTCCAGGGCGTCGAGATCGGCAAAGGCCTGAATCGCCTCGGCGCCGTTCTGCAGCGACCAGGCGATCGTGGTGGTGGCCCGCAGCACATCGATGACGACGGCGGCGTCAGCCCCGCCCTCGGCCGGCGGCCGGATCGCCGGCACCGATTCCGAGGTATGGAAATAGGAGATCTGCACGGCGCGGCCTGGGGGTCAGGTGCGCCACAGTAGGCAGCTGACTGCCGGGGTGGGACGTGGGATTGAGGAGCTGGTCCAGGCGCTGGGCCCGCGGGGGATCCCGACCACCAGCCCCAGCGGCACCACAGGCACCGGCGCTGACGCCGCCGCCAGCCCCGGCGCCAACAACGCTGGCGTCAACCGATGGCCTGCAGCCGGTCAGCCGCGAGCAGCGCCGGGATCTGCGCGGCTTCCTGCAGCTGCTGGAGCAGCGCGGCCAGCTGCGCCGGATCACGGCACCGGTGGATGCCGATCTCGAACTGGCGGCGATCGCCGATCGGGTCCTGGCCCAGGGCGGCCCGGCCCTGCTGTTCGAGAACGTGATCGGCTCGACGATGCCGGTGGCCGTGAACCTGCTCGGCACGGTGGAACGGGTGGTCTGGAGCATGGGCATGGAGGCCCCCGAGGAGCTCGAGGCCCTGGGCGAGAAGCTGGCCCTGCTGCAGCAACCCAGGCCTCCCAAGGGGCTGAAGGAGGTCGGACGGTTCGGCTCCTTGCTCTGGGATCTGG
>JBEDHF010000061.1:0-7622 GCA_041174245.1 Cyanobacteriota bacterium | reverse complement strand
GGGCAAGGCCGCAGGCCGCCAGGCCCCAGGCCAGGGGCCCGTTGGCCAGAAGGGAGAGCAGGGGGCTCATCGGTCGCGGCTCGTGATGTAGTCGGCCAGAGCCAACAGGGGTTGGGCGCTGGCGCTCCAGGGGGCGAGGGCCGCCTTGGCTTCCTCGACCAGGGCATCGGCGCGGCGGCGCGATTCCTCAAGCCCGAGCAGCTTCGGATAGGTGGTCTTGTCGGCGGTGAGATCCTTGCCGGCGGTCTTGCCGAGCACCTCACTGCTGGCGGTGACATCCAGGATGTCATCAATGATCTGGAAGGCCAGACCGATGCCGCGGGAGTAGGTGCGCAGGGCGGTGAGCAGGGCCTGATCGGCGCCGGCCACCAGGGCACCACAGAGCACACAGGCCTGGAGCAGGGCGCCGGTCTTGTGCAGATGGATGTACTCGAGCGTCTCCAGATCCACGGCCTTGCCCTCGCTCTCGAGGTCCACCACCTGACCGCCAACCAGGCCAGGGGCCCCGGAGGCGAGCGAAAGTTCACCGACCACCGCCAGCAGGCGCTCCGCCGGCACCCCGGCACTGCGCAGGGCCACCATCTCAAAGGCGCGGGTCAGCAGGGCGTCGCCCGCCAGGATCGCGTTGGCCTCGCCGTAGACCTTGTGGTTGGTGGGGCGACCGCGGCGCAGATCGTCGTTATCCATCGCCGGCAGATCGTCGTGGATCAGCGACATCGTGTGCACCATCTCCAGCGCCACCGCCGTGGGCAGGGCCAGGCTGGGATCGCCCCCGGCCAGCTCACAGGCCGCCAGGCAGAGGATCGGCCGCAGCCGTTTGCCGCCCGCCAGCAGCGAATAGCGCATCGCCTCCCGCAGGGATTCCGGTCGCTCCGCCGGCAGGGACTGGTCGAGGGCCTCCTCGACCCGGAGCCGGGCAGCCTCCAGGTAGGCGGCGAAATCAAAGCTGGTGGTCACCGCCGCGGTCATGGAGAGAGAGGATCTGGCAGGGATTCTCTCAGGCCCTGGGCCGATCGCCCCTGGCCAGCCCCATGGGCCGGCCGCCACAGGGAAGAGTCCACACCGCAGGTTGATCGGAGCCGGCTCGCCCAGGGGGAACAGGCGCCGGGCCCAGGCCAGGGAACCGGAAGCCAGGCGCACCGAACGGGGCCTGAAGGCACTGAGACAGTCCTGAGGAAACAGACCCCGTTCAGAGGCAACAGACCTGCGCCTCAGAGGACAGACCAGGCTGCACAATGATCGCCAGCGTTGCTGTGATCAGAGGCTGTGAGTCACCTTGTTTTCTTTCTCGTCTTCAGCGCCATCTGGGCTGCAGCCGATCACTTCATCGCCCCACCGATCGCCCGCCTGATTGCGATGGTGCGTGGCGGTGGCCCGAAGGCCGGTGCTGCCGAAGTGGCGGCTGGGGCCGGCACGGCGCCGAGCGGCAGCGATGGCGACGATGCCGCCAGCACCACCACGATGGATGGGCTGGAGGATCAGCAGGCCCAGAGCCTGGCCCGCTTTGAAGCGGTGAACCTGGGCATCGCCGAATGCCTGGTGGGCATCGGCCTCGGCTTCATCGCCGGCTTGTTAGGGGGCCGATGGGTCCTGGCGGTGAGCTTCACCTCCAGCGCCTGGAGCTGGATCGCCACGATCTGTCTGATCATTGCCAGCTTCATCGGCATGATCCTTCATCATCTCCTTGGCTGGCTGCTCTACCAGTTCAGCTGAGGGTTCGGCCTGGGGGTGCTCAGGGCTGGCGCCAGGCCTCGGGCTTCTGGCGCATCGTTTCGTAGAAAAACAGATCGATGCCGCCATAGCCCCGGGCGCGCACCAGCGCCAGCTCCTGCGCCAGCGTGGCACTGCGCTTCGGCTGGGTGCGCAGGCCGGCCAGCAGGGCGATCCGCACCGGCAGGCGGGCCCTGGCCTCCTGCAGCGATCGCTCCGCTAGCTCCTCCTCCACATCGATCACCCGATCGCGGTAGAGCTGCACCACCAGCTCATCCACCAGCCTGCGTCGCACCCAGTCGGGCCAGTCGGCCAGAAACAGCTCCGAACTGATCGGCTGCGGCTGGGGCGACACCGACAGCCGCACCTGCGGACACTGCCGGGCCATGGCGCCACGGATCTCGGCCAGCAGGCCCGTGAGCTGCTGACGGCGCCAGCCCATCCAGGCCGGATCCACCTCGGCTGGGGTCGGATCCTCCTGCCCCCAGCGGCTCTGGCGCCAGGCCGCAAGGGTGCGCGGGTCGTAGCCGAGCTCCAGCGGCCAGGCGAAGTGATCGTCGAGCTGAATCAGATCCAGAGGCAGGCGGCTGCAGGCCTCCAGCACCAGATCCACCAGGGCGCTCCGCACCTCAGGCGCGAGCGGGTTCAACCAGACCCGGCGCCCAGCCTCGAAGTCGGCCGCCTGGCTGCGGCCCTGACGGTCCTGGAGCAGCAAACCCTGATGGTGGCGCAGCCACGGTGCCGCCGGCGGCGCCATCAGCCCGTATTCCAGCCAGCCGACGGTCTGAATGCCACGACGGCGCAGATCCAAAAGCAACCGCTGAAGATCGGCATCGGCGAGGGAATGGCTGGAGCGGGGCATGCCCAGGCGATTGCGCTCGGGGGCCACCGTCCAGAGCAGCTCCCCGCCCGTGTAGAGGGGCACCCCGACCCGACGCACCCCCTGCTGCGCCAGCCACTGCGAGGCCTCGAAGGCCTGCTCGGGTCGCTTCAGCACCAGGCTGTCGGTCATCGTCAACCAGACACCGAGACCAGCGGCAGGGGCAGCAGGGGCGGCGGGCGGTGCCGCCAGGCCGGGCCGGCCCAGAGCGGCCAGGGTCAGGGCCCAGGCACCGAGGCCGGAGAGGATCCGCTGCAGCCCGCCAGCCGGGCGGCGCCATCGAGGCAGGCAGGACACAGCCCATTCGGCCAACGATCGTCAACGTAGGCACAACCGTGGCCTGCCGCCGCCACGCCGCTCAGGGCAGCAGATCGGCCAGGGGCTGATCGCCGCAACAACGCCGGCACCAACTGGCCACGGTGTTGACGAGCAGAAGGGAGACGGTCATCGGACCAACGCCGCCGGGCACGGGCGTGATCGCCGCCGCGATCGGCTCCACCTCCTCAAAGCGCACATCCCCGCAGAGCTTGCTGCGGCCGTCCCCATCAGGCGGCAGACGATGGATGCCGACATCGACGACCACGGCCCCGGGGCGCACATGCTCGGCGCCGATCATCCGGGCACGGCCGGCAGCCACCACGAGCACATCCGCCTGGCGGGTCAGGGCCGCCAGATCAGTGGTGCGCGAATGGGCGACGCTGACCGTGGCATCGGCCGCCTGCAGCATCAGGGCCATCGGCTGGCCGACCAGGATGCTGCGGCCGACCACCACGGCGCGGGCACCGGCCAGGGGCACCTGATGCCGGGCCAGCAGGGCCATCACCCCGGCCGGTGTGCAGCTGCGGGGCCCCGGTTTACCCTTCAAAAGGCGCCCGAGATTGAGGGTGTGGAGACCATCGGCATCCTTTTCAGGATCGATCGCTGCCAGCAGGGGCTCGGCCTCCAGGCCGGCAGGCAGCGGCAGCTGCAGCAGGATTCCATCCACGGCCGGATCGGCATTGAGCCGCTGGATCGTGGCCAGCACCTCGGCCGCTGCCGTGGTGGCCGGCAGATGGGCCCCCAGGTTGGTGATGCCGATGCGGGTGCAGGCCTTTTCCTTGTTGGCCACATAAACACCGCTGGCCGGATCGTCACCGACGCGCAACACCGCCAGCCCGGGCGGCCGGCCGGCCTGCTGCAACCGTTCAGCAACCACGGCCTGCAGCCGTTGTTCGAGCTCTGCCGCCAGCTGGCGACCATCGAGGATCTGGGCCATCGGTCTCGGCGGCGGCAAGGGGATGCGAAGGGCCAAACGGAGGGGCCTCGGTCGCCCCTCCGGCTCCAGCATGCCCAACGATCCGGCGACCGTCCTCAGGACTCGGGCCCGGCCATCGCTAGCGTGAACTTCCCTTGAGACGTTCGCGTGGTCCGGCTACGCGGTCCGGCAACGCTCTGGCGCCAGTTGTGTCGCCAGGAAACCCCCTGCGGCGCCCTGACCCTGTGGCGGCCGCGGGCAGCCCTCGGGGTGCTCGTGCTCTGCCTGCTGGTGGCCCTGCTCTCGAGCTGGCCCCAGCTGGTTGAACCGACCCTGGCCCCGGGTCTGCCGGCGCCCTTCACGGCCCGGGCGCCCAAGGACGCCACCGTGATCGACAGCACGGCCCTGGCCCAACGGCGCCTGCAGATCGGGCTGCGCACCCAGGTGCAGGTGGTGGATGCCCGCGCCAACCGCGACCTGATGGCCCAGCTGGAGCGGCGGCTGCAGGAACTCGATCGCCGCGCCGACGCCAGCGAGGGGCTGGTGGGGGCGATCCAGCTCAGCCGCGACGAAGAGGCCTGGTTGCGAGGTCAGTCGGCGGCGGGTCGCCGCCGCTGGGCGCAGACCCTGCGCCAGGTGCAGCAGCAGATGCTCAGCCAGGGACTGAATCCGAGCGTGGCGGAGGAGCAGCTGCAGCAGGCTGCGGAAGCGCGCCTGACAGACCTGGCCCCGGCAGCGCGCAGCCTCGGCGCCCGGTTGTTGGCCCAATCGCTGGTGGGCCAGACCAACCTGCGCACCGATGCCCCGATCAGTCAGCGCCGGATTGAGCAGCTGATCACCCAGCAGGGAATCCCCCACATCCGGGTCCTTCGAGGCGACCGCATCACCCTCCAGGGCGAAGCGATCAGCCCCCAGGCCTTTGATGTGCTCGATTACTTCGGGCTGGTGAACCGCAGCCCTCAGACCCTCGACTGGGCCCTGCGCTTCGGGGAGGCCCTGAGCGCCTCGGTGTTGATGGTGTTGCTGATCCGCCGCTGGCGCCCCTCCCTCGAACCGCGCCATGCCCTGCTGGTGCTCGGCACCCTGGTGGTGGTGCAGGGGGTGAAGCTCTGGCTCGGCGAGGCCGCCAGCCCCCTGGTGCTGCTGGTGCCGACCACCTTGATGCTGGCCCAGGGACTCGGCACCGCCACCGGCCTCTGCTGGCTGGCGGTGGCGGCGATGGTCTGGCCGCAATCCCTGCAGGGCTTGATGGAGGCGCGGCTGCTGGTGGCGGCGGTGGTGGCAGCGGCGGCAGCGCTGCTGGCGGGCCGCCAGCGCAACCGGGCCGCCCAGCTGGAGCTGGCCCTGCTGCTGCCCAGTGCCGCCCTGGTGCTGCAGTGGCTGCTGATCCAGGGCAGCGGCCTGATCAGCGGCGGCGACAGCCGCCTGCCCAGTGGCAGTGAACTCCTGAATGAGGCGCTGCTGATGGGGGGCCTGCTGATGGCCTGGCTGCTGGTGGCGCCGCTGGTGGAGAGCTTCTTCGGGCTGCTGACCCGGGCCCGGTTGCTGGAGCTCTCCGATCTGGAACGTCCGTTGCTGCGGCGGCTGTCGATCGAAGCGCCCGGCACCTTCGAACACACCCTGATGATCGCCAGCCTGGCCGAGGAGGGCACGCGGGCGATCGCCGCCGACACCGACCTGGTGCGCACCGGCGCGCTTTATCACGATGTGGGCAAGCTGCACGGACCGCAGTGGTTCATCGAGAACCAGAGCGGCGATGACAACCCCCACGACCGCCTCGACGATCCCTTCGCCAGCGCCCGCATCCTGCAGGCCCATGTGGACGAGGGCCTGAAGCTGGCGCGCCGCTATCGCCTGCCTCGCCCCCTGGCCGACTTCATCCCCGAGCACCAGGGCACCCTGAAGATGGGGTACTTCCTGCACCGGGCCCGGGAGCTTGATCCGGGGGTGTGTGAGGCCAGCTTCCGCTACCGCGGGCCGGCCCCCCGCAGCCGCGAAACAGCGATCCTGATGCTGGCCGATGGCTGTGAGGCAGCCCTGCGGGCCCTGCCCCCCCACAGCAGTGAAACCGTGGCGCGCAGCACCGTGCGCCGGATCGTGGAGGCGCGGCTCCAGGACGGCCAACTGAGCGCCAGTGGCATCAGCCGCGCCGAACTGGAGCTGGTGATCCGCGCCTTTGTCCGGGTCTGGAAGCGGATGCGCCATCGCCGCATCCCCTACCCGATCTCACCGCGCAAGGCCTTCAGCGCCTGAGGGCCTCACGCCACCAGGCCTTCAGCGCCTGAAGGCCCTGGCAGGCAGGCCTCGGGCGGTGGGAACCGTGCCGGCGACGCAAAGGAGAGCCACTCCCCGGTGGCGGGGTGGCGGAAGGCCAGACCGCAGGCATGCAGACAGAGCCGGGTGCAGAGACGGGCCGCCAGGGGCTCGCCGTAGAGCGGATCGCCAAGGATCGGATGGCCGAGCGCCTGCAGATGCACCCGCAACTGGTGCGAACGGCCGGTGATCGGTTGCAGCAACAGCGTCTGACCGTGGGCATGGGGCTGCTGGACCTGCCAGTGGGTGAGGCTCGGCCGCCCGGCCGGCACCACGCCATAGAGCGGCGGCTGATGGCTCAGCTTGGCGATCGGCTGATCGATCGTTCCGGAGGCCGCCGCCGGCGAGCCCAGCACCCTGGCCAGGTAGCGCTTCTGCACCTGACGCTCCGCGAAGGCGCGACTGAGCTGGCGATGGCTGTCGCTGTCGCGGGCCAGGAGCAGCAACCCTGAGGTGTCGCGATCAAGCCGATGCACCAGGCGCAGCTCCGGCCAACGCTGCTGCAGGCGCAGCACCAGACTGTCGCGCTGCTCGGGCCCAAGCCCAGGCTGCGTCAGCAACCCGGCGGGTTTCTCAACCACCAGCAGCCAGGGATCGCCGTGATGCAGCCGCAGCCCGGATGGCCCTGGATCGCTCCAGCGCCCCGGCGCTTGCAGGCGATCGTCGCGGGCAGACGACAGCGGCGGCGACCAACACAGCTCCGACGATCTTCCCAGCCGGCGCCGCAACCAGCGCCCTGCCGCTGATCCGCCGCCGCCGTGATCGCCTGCAGCACAGCCAGCGCTTGCGGGCAACCATGACGCCGCGTAACACCCTCCAGACAGCCAGAACGGGGTCGATAGCGTCTGCCTGTAGCCGCTTGAACATCCATGAGCATCGGCGAAGTGTTCCTCGGAAGCCTGAGCACCGGCGTGATCACCCCAGAGGAGATCAACTGGCTGACGGCGACGCAACACCAGTTCTCACGCCAGGAGGAGGCCACCGCGCTGCGGATCGGTCGGCTGCTGGATGACGGCCTGATTCAGATCGGCTGCCGGCTGCCGGTTGCCGGATGACGACGGGCCTGGGTCGCGCCAGGATCTGAACACTGACGCGACCCCTGCACCCATGACCCGTGCCGATGTTTCCAGCAACCCCCCACCGACCTGGGTGAACTGGCTCGGAGCTGGGGTCACCAGCATGCTGGCCGTGCTGTTCCTGGTGCTGGTCCAGCAGGTGCGCGGCCAGAACGAGCAGATCCAGACGCTCAAGCAGCGCGTTGAAGGGCTGGAGAATGCCAGAGCCCTGGAGCGCACCAGTGCCCTGGAAGGCCAGGTGCAAACCAGCGCCAGCCGCCTCCAGGCCCTTGAAAGCCTGAGCGGCGACGTGCAGCGTCTGGCCGCCCAGCAACAGCGCCTGCAGGCCTCGATCGACCAATTGCGCGGCAGCAGCGCGCCAGGGCCGCTGCCTGGCCTGCCGCCGGCCGTCACCCCAGCGCCGGGCGGG
>JBEDHF010000060.1:0-17908 GCA_041174245.1 Cyanobacteriota bacterium | reverse complement strand
GATCAAGAACGGTGATCAGAATCAGGTAAAGCACGCCGATCAGCACCGAAATCGCACCGGTGAGAATCGCCAGCCAACGGCCGCGCTGATCCTGGCGACCAGGCGACTGAGCTGGCGGGTTCGAGGGGGTCTGCGCCGGATCCGCACCCATGCCTGAGCAGGCCTCAATGGTGAGACCTGACCCTAGTGGGGCAAACTGCCAGCCACGATCCGCGCCAGTGTGCGCAGCTCCTGATCGCGGGTGTTGGGATTGCCGAGCACGGCCTTGAGGTGATGGTGTCCGTGCACCAGAGGGCGGGAGAGCAGGAGTTGTTCGTCCAGCAGCCGACGACGGGTGTGATCACTCCAGCTGGCAGAGGCCTGGGCATCGAGACCCTCCGGGCGGAAGGCCAGCAGATGCAAGGGGCCGCTGAGGCAGTGCAGCCGCCGGCCCGAGGCTGAGCGCAGATCGGTGAGCAGGTGCTCCAAGCGGCTGCGGCGCTGGATCGCGCCCTTGAGGATCGCTTCGATCCCCTCCAGACCCAGCTGGCGTAATCCGAGCCAGAGCTTGAGGATCTCCGCTGGTCGGGTGCCCTGGAGACCACACTCACCACCGTGATGGCCGCCCCAGCTCGGATCCATGTAGGGGAGGCCCGTGGCAAAGGTCTGCGCCAGCCATTCGGGTTGGCGCAACAAAAGGAGCGACGACGTCTTGGTGATGCCCAGCAGCTTCTGGGGATTGACCGTCAGTGAATCAGCGCGTCCGAGGCCGGGCACCCGGTGCTGGTGGTTGTCGACCAGAGCGAACACCGCGCCGATGGCCCCATCCACATGCAGCCAGACACCGTGTGAACGGCAAAGGCTGGCGATGGCCTCCAGGGGATCCACGGCACCGCGGATCGTCGTTCCCGCCGTGGCCACCACGGCGATCACAGGCCGACCGCCCCGCCGGCAATCCTCCAGGGAAGCCGCGAGGACCTCGACATCAAGGCGGCCCTCCGCATCCACCGGCAGACGCCGCAGGGCATCGGCCGCCAGACCCATCACCGTCACCGCTTTCTCCAGCGAGACATGGGCGTCTTCGCTGCAGAGCACCACCGCATCGGCCTGATGCTGGAGGCCGGCCGCCCGGCGGGCACAGACCAGGGCCATCAGATTGCTGAGGCTGCCGCCACTGGCCGGCACACCATTGGCGTTCTCCCCCAGACCGAGCCGGTGGGCCATCCAGCCGAGCAGGGAGCGCTCCAGGCGTGAGAGCGAGGGGGACAACTCCTCCGCCAGAGGGTTGTTGTTCAGCCCAGCCACAATCAGATCGGCCACGATCGATCCGGTCAGGGCCGGCGGATCGAGATGGGCGATCGCCCCCGGATGGCCGGGGTTGTAGGCCCCCTCCATGATCAGGTGGAGATCATTGAGCAGCTGCTCGGGCGCCAGACCCTGTCCCAACGGCTCGATCCCCGGCATGGCGCTCAACGCCGGCAGGGGAGGGCGGCTGGCGGCTGTGCCCATCCAGCGGCAGAGCAGTGCGGAGGCCTGATCGAGAAAGGCCTGCAGGCCAGGATCGAGGGCAGCAGGATCCGCAAAAGGAGAGAGGTCCTCACGCCGTGGTGCTGGGGTCGATGGGGCCAACGGCACTGCGGAGCGATAATCCATTCTTCCTTGTGGTCGGCTGCCATCGACTGGCACGATCGTGACGGTCGTTTCCATCCGCTCAGATGTCCGCAAGCTGCCGTCGATCGGATCGCGCTTCGTGACAGCGCACCGGGGCCAGGAGGCGACGTCGGCAGCGGCGATTAACGCCGCAGCGAGGACCACCGCAACGATCAAGGCGGCACAGATCTCGGCGGCGCTGGAAACGTTGTGGATGCAACGGCTGTTGCGGGAGGCGGATCGGGCGGCGGCCGCCGGAGAGGTGCCCGTGGCGGCGGTGGTGCTGGATGCCGCTGGACGCTGCATCGGCTGGGGCCGCAACCAACGCGAACAGGAACGGGATCCGTTTGGGCACGCGGAGCTGGTGGCCTTGCGTCAGGCGGCAAAGCTTCTCGGCGACTGGCGATTCCATGGCTGCACCCTGCTGGTGACCCTGGAACCCTGCCCGATGTGCGCGGGAACGCTGGTGCAGGCCCGGATGGAGCGGGTCGTGTTCGCGGCTGCTGATCCCAAGCGCGGCGCCCTCGGCGGCTGCCTGGATCTGGCCAACCACCCCAGCGCCCATCACCGGATGGCGGTGAAAGGAGGGGTGCTGGCTGAAGAGGCCAGCACCCAGCTGCAGCAGTGGTTCAGGCAGCGGCGGCAGCGACGCGATCGCCCTGGGTCCTGAAGGCGGGCAGCTCGGTTTCGAGCAGATGCAACAGCCGCTCCACATTCTCGATCCGGCTGTTGTAACCCATCAGGCCAATCCGCCAGACCTTGCCGGCGAGGGCCCCGAGTCCACCGCCGATCTCGATGCCGTGCTTGTTGAGCAGGTGCAGCGAGAACGCCTTGCCATCCACACCTTCAGGAATGCGAACGGTGGTGAGGGTGGGCAGACGCAGGGGCTCGGGCACAAACAGTTCGAGTCCGAGGGATTCCAGGCCCGACCAGAGCGCTTCGGCATTGCTGCGGTGGCGATTCCAGGCCTGCTCGAGACCCTCCTCGGCCAGCAGGCGCAGGGCCTCGCGCATGCCGAAGTTCATGTTCACAGGGGCCGTGTGGTGGTACACACGATCGCTGCCCCAGTACTGATTCAGCAGCGAAACATCGAGGTACCAGTTCGGCACCTTGTCCTGGCGTGCCAGCAACTTGGCCTCAGCCCGGGGGCCCATCGTGAACGGCCCAAGACCCGGAGGGCAGCTCAGACCTTTCTGGCTGCAGCTGTAGGCCAGATCCACGCCCCAGGCATCAAGGTGCAGGGGCACGGCGCCGAGGGAGGTGACGGTGTCGAGAAGCAACAGGCAGTTGTGACGACGGCACAGCTCACCAATCCCTTCCATCGGCTGGCAGACACCGGTGGACGTTTCCGCATGCACCATCGCCAGGATGGCCGGGCGATGCTCAAGGAGCGCCGCTTCGAGGGTTTCGAGGCTGAAGGCCTCACCCCAGGGGGCTTCGATCGTGGACACCTCAGCGCGGTAACGCCCTGCCATATCGGCGAGACGGAGACCGAAATATCCTTTGATCGCCACCAGCACCTTGTCGCCGGGTTCGATCGTGTTGGCGAGCGTGGCCTCCATGGCCGCACTGCCGGTACCGCTCATCGGGATCGTCAGGCGGTTATCGGTCTGCCAGGCGTAGCGGAGCAGCTCCTGCACCTCACCCATCAGCTCCACATAGAGCGGATCCAGGTGGCCGATCGGCATCCGCGACAGGGCCTGAAGCACCGTGGGATGGGCATTGGAAGGGCCTGGTCCCAGCAACAGCCGTTCGGGCGTGGCAATGGGCCCGAGTTGAAGCCGATGACGATCGTTCACGGGGACTGATGGGAAAGGGAGCCAGTGACTGGATGGAGGGGACGGACGCTTCGGGGCAGGAAACCCGCTGAGGAAGCCTCACGTGGTGGCGGAGAAGGTGGCGCTCTCCAGAGGATCCGAGCCGGCGGCTGCGGACAGCAACGGCAAGACCTGACCCTCTGACCAAGGACAGGTGATCAAGCTCCAAGATTAGAAGCCGGCCGATCGGCCCCCTGGCTTACCGGAGGCCTTCCCTGACGATCAGCGGGCGCGGACGTTGGTGGCAGCCAGACCGCGGCTCAGGTGATCGAAGGGAGCACGGGCCAGGCGGGTGTCGACAACACCGGCATTGGAGAGCATTTCGCAGACCACATCGCCGAGAAGATTGATGCCACGCACCGTCGGACCGGTGGGAACGCCGAGGCTCTTGTAGGTGTCATCGAGCCCGTTGAGAACGCGCTCATTCAGGATCGTGGTGTCGTCGGCCACCAGGGCGTAGCTGGCGTAGCGCAGGAAGTAATCCATGTCGCGCAGGCAGGCCGCCAGACGACGGGTGGTGTAGGCGTTCCCGCCGGGCAGGAGCAGCTCGGGATCGGACAACCAGAGACGCTGACTGGCTTCGCGCACGATCTCGGTCGCTTCCCGATTGATCAGCTCGACGGCGGCCAGACGCACCGCCGATTCGTTGTAGTAACCGGAGATGCGATCGATGGCATCCCGATCGAGGTAACGGCCGAGCTGGTCGTAGCGCCCGATCAGACCGCTGATGGCATCACGCATGGCTGGAAGACGCTGGCAACAGCGCAGAGTGGCAGTCGTGCTCGGAAGCTAACACCAGCAACCGCTGAGATCCCAGACGAGGCAGGGGTTTTCGGCAATTTGACAGAAACAGTTACGCAAACCCCCAGCCCGCACCAACCGTGGCGTTGACCAGGGAGGCTCACCAGGTCGATCGCTGGCCGAAACCAGCCATGGAGCGGCCTCAACGAGCTTTTTGTTACAGCTGATACAAATTGCTGACGGCTCGGCTCCGTACGTTCCCCGCACGTCCGTCCCGGTGCGGCACCTCCTTCAACAGTCATGGCGAAAACAGCCCAGGACGTCCTGCGTCAGATCAAGGACGAAGCGATCGAGCTGATCGACCTCAAATTCACGGACCTGCACGGCAAGTGGCAGCACCTGACGGTGCATGCCGACCTGATCGATGCCGAGGCTTTCAGCGAAGGACTCGCCTTTGACGGTTCCTCGATCCGCGGCTGGAAGGCGATCAACGAATCCGACATGGCGATGGTGCCCGATCCCAGCACCGCCTGGATCGATCCCTTCTACAGCCTGCGCACCCTGAGCCTGATCTGCTCGATCCAGGAGCCCCGCAGCGGTCAGCCCTACGGCCGTTGCCCCCGTGCCCTGGCCCAGAAAGCGCTCGACTACCTGGCCTCCACCGGCCTGGCCGATACCGCCTATTTCGGCCCGGAACCTGAATTCTTCGTCTTTGACGACGTTCGCTACAACTCCAGCGCCGGCGGCAGCTTCTATCAGGTCGATTCGATCGAAGCCCCCTGGAACACGGCACGCCTGGAGGAGGGTGGCAACCTTGCCTACAAAATTCAGCTGAAGGAGGGTTACTTCCCCGTCGCCCCCAACGACACCCTTCAGGACATGCGCAGCGAAATGCTGCTGACCATGGCCCAGCTGGGGGTGCCGATTGAAAAGCACCACCATGAAGTGGCCACGGCTCAGCATGAGCTCGGCATGAAGTTCGCGGAGCTGATCAGCGCCGCCGACAACGTGATGATCTACAAATACGTGGTTCGTAACGTTGCCAAGAAATACGGACGCACCGCCACCTTCATGCCGAAGCCGGTCTTCTCCGACAACGGCAGTGGCATGCACGTGCACCAGAGCCTCTGGAAGCTCGGCCAGCCCCTGTTCTTCGGTGAAGGCACCTACGCCAACCTCTCCCAGACAGCCCGTTGGTACATCGGCGGCCTGCTGAAGCACGCGCCCTCGTTCCTGGCCTTCACCAACCCGACCACCAACAGCTACAAGCGCCTGGTGCCCGGTTTTGAGGCCCCGGTGAACCTGGTCTATTCCCAGGGCAACCGATCGGCAGCGGTGCGGATCCCCCTCACCGGCCCCAGCCCCAAGGCCAAGCGACTGGAGTTCCGCTCCGGCGATGCCCTGGCCAACCCCTACATCTCCTTCGCTGCGATGTTGATGGCGGGCCTTGATGGGATCCGGAACCAAATCGATCCCGGCGATGGCACCGATGTGGATCTGTTTGAGCTCTCGGCTGAAGAACTGGCGAAGATTTCGACGGTTCCGGCATCTCTGAATGGAGCGCTGGAGGCCCTCAAGGCCGACCACGCCTATCTGCTGGAGGGTGGGGTGTTCACCGAGGACTTCATCAACAACTGGATCGACCTCAAGTACGAGGAGGTGCAACAGCTGCGCCAGCGGCCGCACCCCCACGAATTCACGATGTACTACGACGCCTGAGCCACGGGTTGGTTCAAGGTCTGAGCCCGATCGCTCAAGGTCAACAGCTTGAGCGTGCCCGATCCAGGGCCACTCCCGGCCGCACCGTCAGGGCGGCCCTCTGGTCGGGCTGGGTGGCCCTCAGCAAACCGCATGCTCTGGCCGCTCAGCGTCGGGCTTTGATCCAGGCTCCCCGCCTGAGCTGGGCTCGAAACCCAGCGGCGGCCGGGGCTTCAAGCCCATGGTTCGCCCCGGCCATCGCCGGGGCTTTTTTGTGGCTGCCCTCAGAGGGAGCGGCGCAACATCGCCAGATCTGAGCGCTGCAGCCGACGCTGGCGCGCGTGGCGCAGGGCCCAGGCGCGCTGCTGGGCGAGTCCACTCGCCGCTTCGGCAGGATCGGGGTGGCGGCGGATCTGGGCAAGCTGGGCCTGGTGGCGACGGGCTTGGCGGCGCCTGAGACGAATCATGCCGACCATCTCCGGATCGACCTGAACCTGGTGGCTGCCAGGGGCGATGGCGGCGATCGGAGGCTGCTCGCTGGCGCCACTGAGGGCTCGCTCGGTGCTGTTGAACGCGTTCATGGCCGTGCTTCTGAACTGACTTCAGTCTGAAGCGATGAGAAAGGAGCAGCTGCTGGCGCCATCGAACGTCACCCGTGATCGCCGGCATGCTGCTGATCCTGCGTCTGCTGCTGAGCCTGCGCCAGGGCTGTCCCAGGAAGCCACGGCTGGGGTCTGTGATCCGTTGAAATAGGGGGCACAGACAGCGTCCATATGGCCGATCCGCTCACCCGCCTGGCATACCAGACCCTGCAGACCGGCAAGAGCCTGATGGGCCTCGCCCACAAGGAGGTGAGTACCCGGCTGATGGAGGCCCTGGCTCCCGATGGGACCCCGCGCACGGTGCCGGTCGATCCGCAGACGATGGTGGCGCTGCGGGCCTCAATGGATCGCCTGGTGGCCGTGGACTGGCAGGAGGCCGAACGCGGTCTCTACCCCACCACCCTGCTCTTCGACGCTCCCTGGCTGGACTGGGCCAGCCGCTACCCGTTGATCTGGCTGGACATGCCCTCCACCTGGAAGCGCCGTCAGGAGCGGCGTGTCCGCGATCTCCCCGATCACGTGGATCCGGCCGACTACCCGGAGTACTACCTCCAGAATTTCCATCACCAGACCGATGGCTACCTGAGTGATCATTCCGCCTCGCTCTACGACCTGCAGGTGGAGATCCTCTTCAACGGCACCGCCGATCCGATGCGCCGGCGCGTGCTCGCGCCGTTGCTTCGTGGTCTGGAGGCGTTCAGTGATCGACCGGCCGGTCAGATCCGCGTGCTGGATGTGGCCACCGGCACCGGACGCACCCTGCGCCAATTGCGCGGTGGTCTGCCTCGCGCCCAGCTGATCGGTCTGGACCTGTCCTCGGCCTATCTGCGTCAGGCCAATCGTTGGCTGTCGGCATTGCCTGGTGAACTGCCCCAACTGGTGCAGGGCAATGGTGAGGCGATGCCTTTTGCCGAGGCCTCGGTGCAGGCGGTCACCTGTGTCTTCCTCCTGCACGAGCTGCCTGGAGACGCGCGTCAGCAGGTGCTCCAGGAGGCCTATCGGGTGCTGGAGCCGGGCGGTGTGCTCGTGCTCGCCGATTCGGTGCAACTGGCGGATTCGCCGCAGTTTGCAGCGGTGATGGAAAACTTCCGCCGAGTCTTCCATGAACCGTATTACCGGGACTACATCGGGGATGCCATCGATCAGCGGCTGGCTGCAGCCGGTTTTGAAGCGATTGCCGCAGAGACCCACTTCATGACCCGGATCTGGTCAGCGCGCAAGCCAGTCCGCTAGCTGGCTGCCCTTGCGACCCCCTTGCAGTCCTATAGGGTCTGGCAACCAAGGAGTTCTGAGTGATGGCCAATCCGTTCCGTCTCCGATGGCTGGACGGCTGGACCTTCCAGACGGTGCTGATGGAAGGGGATGTGCAGGTGGAAGCCCGAGGTTTCGGCATCTGCCTGCGCACCCGTCTCTTGCCTGGCGAAACTCCCCGCAGTGCCGCGGATCGGCTGGTGCTGGAGGAAGACCGCCGCCGCCGTTCCCTGCATCACGCCTGGTTGCGCGGCCAGACCATCGATGAGCAGGCTGAACTTGGCAGCCTGCCCGGAGCGCGCCCCGATCTCCCTTCACCGGGTCGGGTCGATCCTGAGCGCACCGCAGGTGGCCTGGCGCAGGAAGAATCGCCTGAGCTCCTGAACGACACGCTCTCCCAGAAAGCCGAATGGATGGCGTTGACCGCTGATGGGGCGGAGACCGCCGATCCAGCCCTGAGCCGCGGAGCTCACTGACGTCGGGCGAGGCTGGGCGCTGCTGGGTGGATCGCTGCTTGGCCTGATGCGCCGGCGGCCCGGATGCTTTAGGCCTGGCGGACTGGCTTCAGCCCAGCAGTCGGGCGATCACCACGCCGACGCCGATCCAGCGCAGCGCCCGCCAGAACCGATCCGACAAGGCCATGCCTGGTGTGAGGGCCGCGGGCAAGGCCTCAAACAGGCGTTGCGCCAGGGCCAGCCGCTGTTGCAAGCGGCGATTGGCGATCGAACCTCCACCGATCTCCGGTTGACGGGAGCGTTCAGCAAGCGCGAACAGGCGCGCAAATAGGTGGGTCCAACGCAGGGGGTGCCAGGGACGCTGGCCCTCTCCAGCGTGGGACGACCAGCGTCGCTCAGGTCGGCGTGAAGACAGAGGCATCACGCCAGGATGGGCCAGATGCCGCGCTTCCGTCCAGTGTCTGTGACCAGCCGTTCCGATCAGCCCGAGCCTTCAGCGGCAGCCATTGATCACGGCCAGCAGGCCACAGCGACTGCCCTCACCAGCAGCGATCGCGCTGCCTGGCCGCCGGAGGCCCTGGAGCTGGCGGTCGCCCTGCATCAGAGCCTGAAGCTGGGAGATCGTGAGTGGCATGCACTCAAACACCAGAAGGGGCGGCGCGGTGCCGAACAGATCGCTGCGGCCCTGGTGCAGCTGCTGCACGATCCGAAGGGTGCCGTCGGTGGCCAGCCTGAACGCCGTGAGCAGGTAATCGCCCTGCTGGAGCACGGCCTGGCCTGGTTGCGCGGCGATCTCAAGGATCCCGGCTGCCCCACTCACGGACGCTGACGCCTTACCGCCAGCTGCAGGCGATTGCCGCGCTGGCTCCAGCGCACATCATCGAAGCAGTGTTGAATCAGAAACAGGCCCCGGCCGGCTGACGCGGCTGGATCCAGCGGCAACGCGCTGTGACGATGGCTTCTCGGCAAGCCAGGACCCTGATCCTGAACCTGAAACACCCACCAGTGCTGGCATTCGATCCGGCGAATGCGCAGGATCAAGGATGGATCCTGGCCATGACCATGGCAGACGGCATTGACCAGAGCCTCCTGCAGCCCAAGCCGCAGCCGCGCCGAGAGATCCAGGCAAGCAATCGGCTCCAGCAGCCGATCCAGCACTGGCGCCAGGTGCAGGGTCGAAGCGACATGGAAGTCGCGCCAACGCCCCTGCGATGCGCACGGCGCAGCGATCCAAGGGTCCGGTTCTGCCAACAGCTGACAGGACGCCGCCGTTCGCCGTTCAGGGACCAGGCTCTCCGGCATCGGCGCTGCAGGACACTGTCTGACCCTACCCGGATCTTGATGATCGGGTTGTTCAGGCTGAAAGACGCTGTTGCAGAGCTGGATGCGACAGCAGGGCATCCATCAGACGCACGCCGCGGAGCTGATTGATCAGGGGCATGTGTCCCTCCGGGGCTGACAGGGACCATTGAAAGGAGCCCGGGTAGCGGGTCCAGACGCCACCGCTCTTCCAGCCGAGTTTCGGCCAGAGCGCCTCCCAGCGTCCCTGGCAGCCTTTAAGCAGGCGCGCCTGAACGCTGAAGCCGAAGCGGCCCTGGGAGTACACCAACCAGAGGCGATCCAGGCTCTGCAGGTCGCTGCCGCTCATGGCGGGCACTTCGCTGTAATAGACGTAACCGCGCTCCTCAGCAGCCGTGCCGGCCAGCTGACGCAAGAGGCTGCTGGTGAGGCGATCAGCCTCTTCAAACGCCTGGGTGGCCAGGGCCTGTTGAAGTGGGCCGAAGGCCAGGCCCGCTCCGGAGGTCACCGCCAACCATCCCTCGGGATGGCGCGCCTGAAACTCGCGCCGCTGATCCTCATCACCGTGTTCGATCAGGGTCTGGATCATCCAGCCGGCCGCCCAGTCATCATCGGTGGCATCGAGGCCCACCAGACGGTCGGGAATCAGGGCACAAAGGGCCTCAATCGGCGGCTGGGCGGCCGAGAGCAAGCTGCGGCGCTGACGGCTGGAGCCCGAGAGAAAACGATCCAGCCATTGCTCGGCCGTGAGGGTGACAGTGACCGGAGGACCGGAAAGCATGGTGGTGATCCAGCCTCAAGACGGCCTGCGCTGGCCCACTATGTCAGGCCAGGCCTGTTGTTGCATCCGCCCCCCATGCCTCAGTGTCTCGGGATCGACGCCTTTCTTCAGGGTCAGGGACCGGTGCTCGATGTGCGCAGCCCGGCTGAATTCGCCCAGGGGCATCTGCCCGGCGCCATCAACCTGCCCCTGTTCAGTGACGAGGAACGGGCAGCGGTCGGCACCACCTACAAGGGCCAGGGCCGTCAGCAGGCTGTGGATCTCGGCCTTGGTCTGATCGGTCCGCGGCTGCAGGCGATCGCTGCCCAGCTGCGTCAGCTGGTTCCGGATGGCAGCCTGCGACTCCATTGCTGGCGCGGTGGTCTGCGCAGCGGCAGCGTGGCCTGGCTGGCGGAACTGCTCGAGCTGAAGGTGCAGCTACTGGACGGGGGGTACAAGGCCTACCGCCGCTGGGTGTTGGCCCAGCTGGAGCGGCCCTGGCCGATCCAGCTGCTGGGCGGTCGCACCGGTTGCGGCAAGACCGAACTGCTGCTGGCCTTGCAGCAGCGGGGCACAGCGGTGATCGATCTCGAGGGCCTGGCCCACCATCGCGGCAGCAGTTTCGGTGGCCTGGGACAACCCCCCCAGCCCAGCAATGAGTTGTTCGAAAACCGTCTGGTGGCGCAGCTTGTTGCCCTCGGCGATGGCGCACCGATCTGGATGGAGGCCGAGAGCGCCCAGATCGGCCGCTGCCGGATCCCTGCGCCGATCTGGGCGCGGATGCAGACCGCCCCGGTGCTGGAGGTGAGTCGACCGGTGAGCGTTCGCCTGGAGCGTCTGGTGGCGATGTACGGAAGCCTCGATCCCGCCGAGCTGGCCCAGGCCACCGAACGGATCAGTCGCCGGCTCGGCCCCCAGCGCACCGCCATCGCCCTCTCAGCGATCGCCGAAGGCAACTGGTCGCTGGCGGCCTCCCAGATGCTCGATTACTACGACCGCTGCTACGACCATGAACTCGGCAGGCGCTCCCTGAGCCAGCTCGGTTCCCTGGATCTTGGAGCCCTGGGGGATGACGCTGCCGCGGAGTGTCTCCTCAGCCACGGTGTCGCTCCCGGAGCTGCCTAGGATTCACTTTTGCTGACCTGTCCATGGGCGCCGCCATCCAGTTCTTCCGCGGAGTCGATGAGCCGGTCGTGCCCGACATCCGCATGACCCGTTCGCGCGATGGCCGCACCGGTCAGGCGATCTTCGTGTTCGAGGAGCCGGATGCGCTGGCGCCGGAAACGATGGGTGACATCGCCGGCATGTTCATGGTCGATGAAGAGGGCGAGCTGGTCACCCGGGAGGTGAATGCCCGCTTTGTCAATGGCAAGGCCTTCGCGCTGGAAGCCACCTTCACCTGGAAGAGCGAAGCCGACTTCGACCGCTTCATGCGCTTTGCGCAGCGGTATGCCCAGAGCCACGATCTCGGCTTCGCCGAAAAGGATGGCGGCGCCGATCAGGACGGCGATCAGGATCAGGACTGATCCGCCTTGAAATTCGGGCACTGGCTGGGTCTGCTGGGGATCATCACCGCCCTGGTGCTGCTCTGGAGCCTCAGGGACGTGCTGATCCTGGCGATGGCGGCGATCGTGCTGGCCATGGCCCTCTGCACCCTCGTTGGCAGCGTGCGCTCGCGCCTGGGCTGCTCGCGTCCGCTGGCGCTGCTGATCGCCCTTTTGGCCACAGCGCTGCTGCTCGTGATCGGGCTCACCGTTCTGGTGCCACCGTTCGCGGAACAATTCAGCCAACTGCTGGTCAAATTGCCCGATGCAGCGCGGCTGTTGTCGCAGATGCTGCATCAGAGCCTCGATCGCCTGACGGCGATGATCTACGGCCGTGCTGATGCCGGCCCGAATCTCTCGCAGCAGGACTGGGGCCAGGCCCTCTCCAGCCGCTCCGATGCGATCCTCAGCAACCTCGGCACCGGCGCCACGCGCTTGCTCAACCTGGCCGGCAGCCTCGGCACCGGTCTGGTGCAGCTGCTGTTCGTGTTGGCTGTGGCCTTGATGATCAGCGCCCAGCCGCAGGCCTATCGCGATGTGGCGATTCTGCTGCTGCCGTCGTTCTATCGCCGTCGCGCCCTGCAGGTGCTCGAGCAGTGCGGCGACGCCCTCAGCAGCTGGATGGTGGGGGTGCTGATCAGCTCCTGCTGCGTTGGGGTGCTGGCGGCGATCGGCCTGTCGCTGCTGGGCGTGAAGCTGGTCGCCGCCAATGCGCTGCTGGCGGCCCTGCTGAACATCATTCCGAACATCGGCCCCACCCTGAGCACGGTCTTTCCGATGGCGGTGGCCCTGCTCGACTCCCCCTGGAAGGCGCTAGCGGTGCTGGTGCTGTACGTGGGGATCCAGAACCTGGAGAGCTACGTGATCACCCCCTCGGTGATGCACGCCCAGCTGGCTCTGCTGCCCGGGCTGACGCTGTTGGCCCAGCTCGGGTTCACGCTGCTGTTCGGACCCTTGGGGCTGTTGATCGCCCTGCCGCTCACGGTCTGCCTGCAGGTGATCGTGCGGGAAGTGCTGATCCGCGACATCCTGGATGTCTGGCCTCCTGGACTGACGCCTCGATGAACAGCCGCACCCTGCTCAGCGCCCTCGGTCTGGTGGCCGTGGCCCTGGTGGCCTGGGAACTGCGCTGGGTGCTGCTGGTGTTCTTCGGCGCGGTGGTGATCGGCGTCGCGCTCGATGTGCCGATCACCTGGGTGCGGCGCCTGCTGCCCTTGAACCGCCCCAGCACCCTGTTGCTGGTGCTGACGGTGTTGATTCTGCTCGGCCTCAAGGTGGGCGATCTGCTGCTGCCGGAGCTGATCGTGCAGGGGCAGGAGCTGACCCGCCTGATTCCGTCGATGATCAACCAGCTCGGTGACAGTGCAGCGGCCCTGCAGCTGAGCGGAATTGAACAGCAGATCGCCGCCTGGGCCACCTGGGACAAGGTGCAACCAATCGGCATGCAGGTGCTGGGCCTGGCAGGTGGGGCCGCCAATTCCACCCTTCAGCTGCTGTTGATGATGCTGCTGGCGGTGCTTTTGGCCCTCGATCCCCGCAGCCACCAACGCTTGCTGGTGGCGGTCACGCCCAGCTTCTATCGCCAGCGGATGCAGCAGTTGCTGCTGCACTGCCGCGAGGCCCTGGGCGGCTGGCTGGCTGGCATGACCCTTTCGGCTGTGGCCGTGTTTCTGGCCACCTGGGCCGGCCTGGTGCTGCTGAAGGTGCCGCTGGCCCTGCTCAGCGCCCTGGTCTGTGGCTTGCTCACGTTTGTGCCCACGGTTGGGCCGACAGCAGCCACCGTGTTGCCGGTGGCGATCGCCCTCAGCCAGTCACCGACCCTGGCGCTGCAGGTGCTGGTGCTGCGGCTGGTGGTGCAGAACGCTGAAGCCTTCCTGCTGACGCCGGTGCTGCTCAGCCGCACGGTGAACCTCCTGCCCACCGTGGCCTTGATGGCGCAGCTGTGCCTGGGCACGATTCTCGGACTGCCGGGGGTGCTGCTGGCCCTGCCGCTGGTGGTGGTGTTGCAGGTGGTCTGCAGCCAGATTCTTGTCGAAGACATCATGGACCGCTGGCAGGTGGCCGGAGCCCCGGTTCAGTCGGGCCGAGGCGGTGAGGCCGACCGGTAACGGCGCAGCAGGGAGGGCTGAACCGCCAGGGTGAACACCGCCAACGGATGGGAGGCGATGGCCAGCAGCAGGGATGTGAACGTGAAGTGATCGGCCAGCAGTTCCAATTCCACCCTCAGATCGAGCAGGGCGAAAACCGCCAGCAGCACGGGGATCAAGGGAAAAGGGCGCCTGGCTCTGGGACGCCAGGGATCAATCGGCACGGGCGGGCTCGGCTGAGCGGGCGGCAAACAGTGGCAGCAGCGTGGGCGCCACGCCGATGCTTGACCAGCTGCCGACGACGATGCCCGTGGTGAGAGCGATCGCAAACCAGAACAGATTGCTACCGCCGAAGAAGATCAGCCCCAGCAACGGCAGCACCGTGGTGAGCGAGGTGTACAGCGAGCGGGTGAGGGTGGCATCGACGGCCACATCCACCTGTTCTGTGACCGGCAGATGCCTGAGGGCGGTGCGTTGCTCGCGGATCCGGTCAAAGACCACCACGGTGTCGGTGACGGAATAACCGGCAACGGTGATCAAGGAGACCGCAAACAGGGAGTCAACCTCAATTCCCAAAAGCAGCCCGAGCCAGGCGAACAGGCCGCAGGTGATCAGCACATCGTGGGCCAGGGTGAACAGCGCCAGGAAGGCGAAGACGCGGTCGTAGCGCGCCGTGATATAGAGGGCAATCGCCGCGAAACTGACCAGCAGCGAGATGATGCTGCTCTGGAACAGCTGGGCGCCGAGGGTGGGGCCGATCGTGCCGATCGACTGACCGGCAGCCTCAAAGGGACCGGATTGCGGTTCGAGACCCTCAATCACGGCACTGCTCTGGGCCGCTGTGAGTGCGGGAAGACGCAGCAGCAGGGCATGGCCTTCATCCAGCACCTGAACGGCTGCTGATTCCAGCCGCGGCGTCGCTTCGCCCGGGGCCTGGGCCGGCAGCTTGATCGCTGAGAGCTGTCGCTGCACCGCTTCCGCCGCCAAAGGGCTGCAGGTGGGCTGGCAGACCCGGCGCAGCTCGATCTGGGTGCCACCGGTGAAATCAAGACCAGGCTTGAGCGGCGCCTGGATGCTGGGATTAAGCCAGCAGAGCACCAGGCCGATCACGCTCAGCAGGCAGGCGAGACCGGAGCCCCCCCAGGCCAGACGGCGGTGGCGGCTGATCCGGAAGCGAGGAGCGGGGGGTTGCACAGAAACTTGCGTGGTCATGGGATCATCCCTGGACGGCGGGACGCTGGGACTCGGGCAGGAAATAGACCGTGCGGCGCAACGGCGCGTAGCTCATCAGTAGCCGCAGCAGGGCGCGGGTGCAGGTGAGTGCGGTGAACAGACTGAGCAGCAGACCGATCGCCAGGGTGACGGCGAAACCCTTGACCAGGCCGGTGCCGAGGGTGAACAGGGCCAGGCAGCTGATCAGGCCGGTGACATGGCCATCGAGGATGGAGGAGAAGGCGAGAGAAAAGCCGGTGTCGATCGAGCGGATCAGCGTGTTGCCGGAGCGCAACTCCTCCTTGATCCGCTCAAAGATCAGCACGTTGGCATCGACGGCCATGCCGATCGAGAGGATGAACCCGGCGATGCCCGGCAAGGTGAGGGTCACGCCCACGGCGCTGTAGGCCGAGAGGTTGAACAGGGCATAGAGAGCCAAGGCCACCACCGAAGCGATCCCCGGCAGGCGATAGACGACGACCATGAACACCGCCACCAGGGCCAGTCCGGCCAGGGCGGCGCTGAGGCTGCGGCGGATGTTCTCGGCACCGAGCGAGGGGCCGACGGTGCGCTGTTCGATCACCTTGATCGGCAGGGGCAATTTGCCGCCGGCAAGCTGCACTTCCAGCTCCCGAGCCTCATCAGCCGAGAATCGACCCGTGATCGTGGCGCCGCCACCGGTGATGCCAGCCGGTTTGAACTCAGGGCCAACGCTGGCGTCGCTGATTGAGCGGCCATCCAGCACGATGCCAAGCAAACGGTCTGTGCCGGCGATCGACTGGGTGAGCTTGGCGAAAGCCTCACCCCCGGCCTGGTTGAAGCCGAGGCCCACATTCCAGCTGTTGCCCGTCTGGTCCGGTTGGCGGCTGGCGCTGGTGAGATCACGGCCGGTGAGGGCGGCGGGCTCATAGAGCCCGGCGATCCTGCGTTCGATCGCCTCCAGCAACAGATCGAGCTTGCGCAGGCTGGTGGCGTTGGCAGGAACGCTCACGCCCAGGCGATTCAGCTCAGCATCGATGCTGGCGTCATCCAGGCCCTCGGGCGCGGCTTCGGGCGCGCTCACCGAGCCGTCTTCGCTGACGACAGGGCGACGTTGGGCGATCAGGGCCTTGACCAGATTCTTGAGCTTCAGGGCGCTCCTCATCTCCTCGGCGGTGCCGGGGCGTTGGGCGCGGAATTCGAGCAGGGCGGTCTTGCCGAGCACCCGGGCCGCTTCACTCGGGTCCTGGGTGTCGGGCATCTGCAGCATCAGCTGGTCGTCACCAACGGTCTGGAAGGTGGATTCGGCCACCCCCAACCCATTGATGCGGCGATCGAGCACCTCTTTGACAGCTTCCAGCTGTTCACGGCTGACCTGCTTGATCTCGCCAGACGGCATCACCTGCAGGGTGAGCTGGCTGCCGCCGCGCAGATCAAGGCCAAGTTTCGGCGGTGTGGTGAAGGAATACCAGCCCGACAGGATCGCGAGCACCACGATCACCGGGAACATCCATTGCTGTCGGGCCATGATCAGAGTTGCCCTGCCGTCAGTTTCTTGGCCGCATCAACGATCTGATGGGGCTGAATGATCGTCAGATTTTCAAGGTTGCCGTTGTAAGGCGTGGGGATGTCCTGGGAGGAGAGGCGCACCGGCCTGGCATCGAGATCATCAAAGCAATGCTCGGTGATCAGGGCGATCAGCTCAGCGCCGATGCCGCCGGTCTTCATGCACTCCTCAACAACGATCACCTTGTGGGTCTTGCGGATCGAGCGGGCGATCGTCTCCATGTCGAAGGGCTTGAGGCTGATCAGATCGATCAGTTCCACATCCACGCCTTCGGCCTCGAGCTGCTGCACGGCCTTGAGGCAGTGGTGGCGCATGCGGGAGTAGGTGAGGATCGTCACATCCTTGCCTTCGCGCACCACATCGGCCTGATCGAGGGCGCAGACGTAGTCACCCTCAGGGATCTCTTCGGAGAGGTTGTAAAGCAGAACGTGCTCGAAGAAGAGCACCGGGTTGTTGTCGCGGATCGCGGCCTTCATCAGGCCCTTGGCATTGGTGGGCGTGCTGACGGCCACGATCTTGATGCCGGGAACGGCGTGGAAGTAGGCCTCAAGCCGCTGGCTGTGCTCGGCACCGAGCTGACGGCCGACACCGCCGGGGCCGCGCACGACCGTGGGAATGGTGTAGTTGCCGCCGCTGGTGTAGCGGAGCATGCCCATGTTGTTGGAGATCTGGTTGAAGGCGAGCAGGAGGAAGCCCATGTTCATGCCCTCAACGATCGGCCGCAGACCGGTCATCGCCGCGCCGACGGCCATGCCCGTGAAACCGTTCTCGGCGATCGGGGTGTCGAGCACGCGCAGCTCGCCGTATTTCTCGTAGAGATCCTTGGTGACCTTGTAGGAGCCGCCGTACTGGCCGACGTCCTCGCCCATCACGCAGACGTGGGGATCGCGCGCCATCTCTTCATCGATGGCTTCACGCAGGGCGTTGAAGAGGAGGGTCTCGGCCACGGCTGGAGAAAGCCGGCATTGCCGGCATCGTGCAGGGGCGATCCGGCCGGACCGGAACAGCACCCCATGGAGCCGCCAACTTATCGCAGCTTCCTGAAGGCCCGACTCAACCGCCGGCGGCCAGGGTCGCCAGCATCAGCACCGAGAGGAGCACACCCGGCAGCAGCAACGTCACCAGCAGGCCCAGGTCGTGGAGGGTCATCAGCAACGCCTTACCTGGCCAGAGCCTAGGTCGATGGAAGCCTGACCGCCGCGGGCGTTGGGTAGAAAGGCCGATGCCGCCGATCGGCACCGCAGCGATGCTGGGCGCAGCCCCTGCA
>JBEDHF010000059.1:0-11489 GCA_041174245.1 Cyanobacteriota bacterium | reverse complement strand
GCTCGCCTGCAGCGCCGGCGACGCCAGCGTCCGCCGCTCCGCCGGCTGCCCCCGAGGTTGGCCCCGAGGTTGCCCCGGAAGTCAGCACTGAACCGGCCGCCCAGGCGCCAGCCGATGCCATGCCATCGGCCGCTTCGGCTGCGGCGGCACCAGCTCTCTCCTTGCTGGAGCAGGCCGCTGCAGAGCGCCGTCAGCGCCAGCAGGAGCTGCTCGACACGGCCCTTCCCAGTGCCGCCCCGGCGGTTGCTGCTGGCCCAACAACGCCGGCGGCGGCTCCCGAGCAGGAGAGTGAGCCCCAGCTCGGCGAGTTCGACGATGCCTTCACCTGGTCGGCGGAGGTCCTGGCGGCCCAGGGGCGTCGTCTCGATCAGGTCTCGCTCGAGGAGATCGACTGGCTCGGTCGGTTGCGTCGCGGTCTGGAGAAGACGCGTCAAGGCTTTGTCACCCAGCTGCTCGACACCCTCGGAGACGATCCGCTCACGCCCGAGGTGCTGGATGACCTCGAAAGCCTGCTGCTGCGCGCTGATGTCGGCGTTCAGGCCACCGATCGCGTGCTCGAGGCCCTGCGGCAGCGCCTCAATCAAGAGGTGGTTGATCCGGCCGAGGGCCTGCGCTTTCTCAAGGACCAACTGCGGGCCCTGCTCGATGCTCCGATCAGCGCCAGCGGCGCCACCGTGCTGGCGCCCAGCCGCGATCGCCTCAACGTCTGGCTGATGGTGGGCGTGAACGGCGTCGGCAAGACCACCACCCTCGGCAAGCTGGCCAATCTGGCCGTGCGCAGCGGCTACAGCTGTCTGATCGCCGCCGCCGATACCTTCCGGGCGGCAGCCGTGCAGCAGGTGCAGGTCTGGGGAGAGCGCAGCGGCGTGCCTGTGGTGGCGAATCCAAGCAGCAACGCCGATCCTGCCGCTGTGGTCTTTGACGCCATCGGAGCCGCCCAGGCCAAGGGTACCGAGCTGGTGCTCGTGGATACCGCCGGCCGCCTCCAGACCAAGCACAACCTGATGGAGGAACTCTCCAAGGTGCGTCGCATCGTCGATCGTCTTGCGCCCGAGGCGGTGGTCGAATCGCTGTTGGTGCTGGATGCCAGCCAGGGTCAGAACGGTTTGCGCCAGGCGATGGCCTTCGCCAAGGCAGCACGCCTCACCGGTGTGGTGCTCACCAAGCTCGATGGCAGTGCCCGCGGTGGCGTCGCCCTGGCCGTGGCCTCCGAGGCCGGCCTGCCGATCCGGTTCATCGGTGCCGGCGAGGGCATCCGCGATCTGCGGCCGTTCAACAGCTTCGAATTCGTGGAGGCTCTGCTGTCCCGCTGATCGGATCCGGCCAGCACTGCTACCTTTTGGATCCTCCGCGGCCGCTCCTTGAGCAGCCAGCCGCCTGGCTCCAGGCCTCCAGCATCCGCCGCGAACACACCCCCGTTCGCGGCACCACCCCCTGTGGCTGCCACTGCTGACGCGGCTGCCAGGCCTCAGGGCCCTCCCCGCCGGCCCCAGCCGCTGACGGCGGCGGCCTCGTTGCGGCAATTGCTCGACAGTCTCAGCCGCGAGCAGCGTCGCAATCAGGAGCTGCTCGCCTCCCTGGCCTTTGCCCTGCGCAGCTTCACCAATCTCGGCCGCTTTCTGGAGCTGGTGCCGATGGTGGCCTCGCGCTTGTCGGCGGCTGAGGGTGGCTTGCTGGTGGTGTTCCACGCCGATGGACGCCTGTGGCGGGAGCAACTTCAGGCCACGCCTGGTGACCTTGGCTCAGCTCTGGTGCGCCAGGTGGCCTCCCTCAGCGATCGCCAGCTTCAGGAGCAGAGCCGGGAAGAGGCACGGGTGGCTCTCCTGGATCAACAGGTGCGGATCGTGCTCGGTGATCGGCGCCTGGTCGCCACGTCCGTGGTCGCCCGCAGCCACAGCCGCGGTCGTCTGTATGTGCATGGCCCGGCGTCCGGATTGCCCTGGAGCGATGTCCATCGCCGCCATTTGCAGCTGGTGGCGGATCTGACCGGGGTGGCGATCGAGAACGAGGCCCTGATTCAGGAGCATCGTCGCCATGAGCGGCTCGATCGGCAGCTGAGCACCGGCGGCCGGATCCAGGCCCAGTTGCTGCCGGATCACTGCCCGGTGATCGACGGCGTTGAGCTGGCGGCCCGCTGCCGGCCGGCCTTTGAGGTCGGCGGTGATTACTACGACTTCATTCCGATGCATCCCCAGTGGATCGGTCGCCGCCGCGAGCAGGGGCGCTGGGCCCTGGTGATGGGGGATGTGATGGGCAAGGGAATTCCAGCTGGCCTGCTGATGACCCTGTTGCGTGGCATGTTGCGGGCGGAGGTGCTCAGCGGTTTGCCGCCGGATCAGATCCTCCACGATCTCAACGCTCTGGCCCAGGAGGATCTGGCCCATTCCCACCGCTTCGTGACGCTGTTCTATTCGGATTTCGATCCCTGCAGCCGTCGTCTTCGTTATGCGAATGCCGCCCACAATCCGCCCTTGCTCTGGCACCGCCAGGGGGGAATGGTGGAGCGTCTGGATGCGCCCGGCCTGTTGATCGGATTGCAGAGCGAGGCCGACTACGGCTGTGAGGAACGGGTGCTGGAACCCGGTGATGTCGTGCTCTATTACACCGATGGCGTCACCGAAGCCGTGGGGATCACCGGCGAGCGCTTCGACGAGCAGCGCCTGATTCAGGCCCTGCAGACAGCCGCCCGTTCCGGCGCCACGGCCCAGGCGATTCTTGATCAGCTGTTCGTCCGTCTGGATCGGTTTGTCGGCCCCGATCGCACCCTGGATGACGATGCTTCGCTGGTGGTGCTCAAAGTGCGCGAAGCGATCACCCTGCCCAGCCTCAGCGCCGGCGCAGCGCCGTCCTGATCCCGGCCGTCGCTGAACCGGATGGCAAGCTGGGCCAACAGGGCCAGGGCGCCAGCATGGCAGTTGAGTCTTCGATGTCTTCTTCAGGGTCATCGTCCGGTGCTTCCGGAGTCACCGGTGGTCAGGCCGGAAGCTGGAGCAACCGTTTTGAGCAGGGGCTGCATCCGGCGATCGAGCGCTTCAATGCCTCGATCGGGTTCGATCTCACCCTGCTTCAGCAGGATCTGGATGGGTCGGTGGCCCATGCGCGCATGCTGGGCCAGTGCGGTGTGATCCGGCCGGAGGAGGCCGCCACCTTGATCGAGGGCCTCGAGCAGGTTCGTCGCGAGGCGGCCAAGGGTCTGTTTCAGCCGGGCCTGGAGGCGGAAGACGTCCATTTCGCTGTCGAACGTCGCCTGATCGAGCTGCTCGGCCCCCTGGGCAAGAAGCTCCACACCGGCCGCAGTCGCAATGATCAGGTCGGCACGGACCTGCGGCTCTGGCTGCGGCAGCAGATTGATGCCATCGATGCCTCCTTGGTGCGCTTCGAGCAGGCGCTGCTGGATCAGGCCGATCAGCACGCCGACACCCTGATCCCTGGGTACACCCATCTGCAACGGGCCCAGCCGGTCTGTCTGGCCCATCACCTGCTCGCCTACGTGGAGATGGCGGAGCGGGATCGGGGCCGGCTGCGGGATCTGCGTCGCCGCGTCAACATCTGCCCCCTGGGGGCGGCGGCCCTGGCTGGGACACCGGTGCCGATCGATCGTCGGGCCACGGCGGCCGAGCTCGGTTTTGAGGCGATCTACGCCAACAGTCTCGACGCGGTCAGCGATCGAGATTTCGCCGTTGAATTCAGCGCCGCCGCCAGCCTGGTGATGGTGCATCTCAGCCGCCTCAGCGAGGAGGTGATCCTCTGGGCCAGTGAGGAGTTCGGCTTCGTGCGACTCACCGATCGCTGCGCCACCGGCAGCAGCCTGATGCCCCAGAAGAAGAATCCCGATGTTCCCGAGTTGGTGCGCGGCAAGTCAGGCCGCGTCTTCGGCCATCTGCAGGCGCTGCTGACGATGATCAAAGGCCTTCCCCTGGCCTACAACAAGGATTTTCAGGAGGACAAGGAGGCACTCTTCGATGTGGTGCGCACCTGCCTGGATTGCCTTGAGGCGATGGCGATTCTGCTGGAGGAGGGCATTCAGTTCCGCACGGAGCGGCTGGAAGCGGCCGTGGCTGCTGATTTCTCCAATGCCACCGATGTCGCCGACTACCTGGTGGCCCGCGATGTCCCGTTCCGTGAGGCTTATCAGCTCGTCGGCGGGCTGGTGAAGCAGTGCCTGAACGAGGGCATTCTGTTGCGGGATCTGCCCCTGGAACGCTGGCAGGCCCTGCATCCTGCCTTTGAGGCTGATCTCTACGAGGCGATTGCTCCCCGGCAGGTGGTGGCGGCGCGCACCAGTGAGGGCGGCACCGCATTCACCCAGGTGCAGCGTCAGTTGCAACGGGCCAGGGAGCGCCTGCAGGGTTAGAGCGGGTCTGCGCTCAACGCTGCGCCATGGTGCTCACCTGGCTCAACGGGTCTACGCTGAACGGGTCAGGGTCGTGGCGCTGTTTGTGTGCCTCGTTCCCGGGCAACTCCGGTCTCTGGACCCCTTTCTCTCGGCCCTTCGGTACCTGACGGTCAGTGAGCATCTTTGTCGGCAATCTCCCCTTCCGCGCTGAGCAGGAAGACGTGGCAGAGCTCTTCGCCCCCTTTGGTGAGGTGGCGAACTGTTCCCTTCCCCTGGAGCGGGACACCGGACGCAAGCGTGGCTTTGCGTTTGTCGAAATGGCTGATGAAGAGGCCGAAAACCGGGCCATCGATGGGCTCCAGGGCGCTGAACTGATGGGCCGGCCCCTCCGCATCAACAAGGCTGAGCCTCGGGGTGCTGGTGGTGGTGGCCCCCGCCGCGGTGGCGGCGGCTATGGCGGCGGTGGTGGTTATGGCGGTGGTGGCTACGGCGGCGGCGGTGGTCGCGGCGGCTACGGCGGCGGTGACCGTGGCGGCGGTTATGGCGGTGGTGGTGGCGATCGCGGCGGTTATGGCGGCGGTGGCTATGGCGGTGGTGGTGAGCGCAGCTCCGGTGCCCGTGGCTGGGAGGATCGCAGCTACGGCGGCGGCGGTGGGTCGCCCTATGGCGGTGCCGAGGCTGGCGACGACGGCCGTTCGCGCCGGCGCCGCAGTGGCGGTGGCGCAGCCCCTGCCGAGAGCAACGATTACGGCGATTACGGCGGCGCAGAGGGCTGAGCCCTGATCAGGCGCCTTGTTGCTATGGCCTCTGCTGACCCCAGCAGGGGCAGGTTGCTGTTCGGGTGCTCAAGGATGCCGGCGGCTTCTTGCGGTGACGGCGCCTGAGCTCAGAGGCCTCGCGCTTCCAGTTGCTGGGCGGCCTTCTCCAGCACCTCAGGCCCGGCTGACCGTTCACCGGCGGCCAGGCCCAGGTCCCGGCGCCAGTGACGTGCTCCGCTCACCCCTTCCACCACCTGCACCAGATGGCGCGCGATCGACCACAGGCGCCCTCCTTGCGCGCACCAATGCGCTGCGTAGGGCACCAGCCCCCGCACCACCGAGGAGGCCGTTGCCGGCGCCAGGCTGCTGTCGTCGAAGAGGTCCCGATCGACGCTGTTCCAGCGCAGCGGGTGCTCATAGGCCGCCCGTCCGACCATCACCCCGTCGACGAGCTGCAGCTGCTGGCGGCACTGCTCCAGATCGACCAGACCGCCGTTCAGTTCGATCGACAGCGTCGGCCGGTCCTGTTTGAGCTGGTGCACGATGTCGTGGCGCAGGGGTGGAATGGTTCGGTTCTGCTTCGGGTCCAGTCCCTCCAGCCAGGCTTTGCGGGCATGGACGCTGAAGCGGCTGCAGCCGGCCGCGGCCACTGTGTCGACGAAGTGCAGCAGTTCCTCGTAGGAATCGCGGTCATCGATGCCGATCCGATGCTTCACGGTCACCGCTAACGGGCTGGCCGCGACCATCGCCGCCACGCACTGGGCCACCCGTTCAGGCTCGGCCATCAGGCAGGCGCCGAAGCGTCCCTGCCGCACCTTTTCGCTCGGGCAGCCGACATTGAGGTTCACTTCGTCGTAGCCGCGGTCAGCCGCCATCCGCGTGGCCGCCGCCAGTCGCTCGGGGTCGTCCCCTCCCAGCTGCAGGGCGATCGGATGTTCGATCGGATCGAATCCAAGCAGGCGCTCCCGTCGCTCCGAATCGCAGAAGTGCAGGGCCTGCGCCACCACCATTTCGGTGTACAGCAGGCTGCGCCGGGTGATCTGACGCATCAGCACCCGGTAGTGCCGATCCGTGTAGTCCATCATCGGGGCCACACTGAAGCGATGGGCCCCCACTGCCATCTGGGCGCTGTCCGTGGCCGTCTGCCGTTCTGCCATCTCCCCATGCTGCCCCCTGCCCTGCAACATCGGTCCGAGCCGCTGGCCCTGGTGGTGGCGGGGGGCGGCGCTGCCGGCTACATGGCGGCGATCACGGCGGCTGAGCAAGGGGTGGCGCCGGTGCTGCTGCTGGAGTCCCAACCCGAACCGTTGCAGAAGATCCTGATCAGCGGTGGCGGGCGCTGCAATGTCACCCACGCCTGCTGGGATCCCCGCGCTCTGGTGGGTCATTACCCCCGGGGGGGACGGGCTCTGCGGGGTCCCTTCAGCCGTTTTGCCAGCGGTGATGCGGTGGCCTGGTTCAGCGATCACGGCCTGGAGCTGGTGGAGGAGCCCGATGGGCGGATGTTTCCTCGCTCGAACAAGGCCGAATCGGTGGCAGCCACCCTGCGACGGGCCGCGGCAGCCGCCGGGGTGATTGTCCAGACCGGCTGCGCCCTCAGGACCGCTGCAGCTCTGCCGACGGGGGGCTTCCAGCTGCAGAGCCGTGGTCCCGCCGGGGCTTCGTTCAGCGTCTGCAGTGAACGGCTGTTGCTGGCCACCGGCGGCCATCCCAGTGGTCGCCAGTTAGCGGCCTCCCTCGGTCACACGATCGTGCCGCCGGTGCCTTCGTTGTTCACGCTCACGCTCGAGGACACCGGCATCACCGCCCTGGCGGGGGTGGTGATGGCGTCTGTGGCGCTGGAGCTGCTGGTGGAGCCTGAGGACTCAGGCGACCAGAACGCTGAGGCGCCGGGCCTTCAACGCTTTCGTCAGCAGGGCACGGTGCTGATCACCCACCGGGGTCTGAGTGGTCCGGCGATCCTGAGGCTGACAGCCTTCGCCGCCCGGGCCCTGCACCAGAGCCGCTACCGCGCGCGGCTGCGGGTCGACTGGAGCAGCGGCCGTTCCCTGGAGATGGTGCAGGAGGCGTTTGCCCAGGCCAGGCTCGAGCAGGCCCGCCGCCAGCTTGATAACTGGCGACCCTGGCCGGAATTGAGTCGCCGTTTCTGGGATCGGTTGTTGATCGATCAGGCGGTCGATCCGGGCAAGCGCTGGGCGGATCTGGCCCGACGGGAGCAGGAACGGCTGATCGCTGCTCTGCGGGCCAGTCAGTACCGGGTGCGCGGTCGCGGTCCCTTCGGCGAGGAGTTCGTCACAGCCGGCGGCGTTGCCCTAGGGGAAATCAATCTGGCGACGATGGAGAGCCGGCTGATCCCCGGCCTGTTCATGGCCGGGGAGCTGATGGATGTGGATGGGGTGACGGGTGGATTCAATTTCCAGCACTGCTGGAGTTCGGGTTGGCTGGCCGGTCGGGCGATTGCTGCCTCCGCTCTCCAGGCTTCACCCTGAGGCCAGCGCCGTTGTTTGAGGTTGCGTCGTGCTGTTTCCGGCCGGGCTCGACGGCTGGGGCGTCGGACTGGAGAGTCGGCACGTGAGCCGGCTGCCGTGCCTGTTCAGGTTTCCGGTGTCGGATCACTTGATCTGATCAAAGATGGAGAACATCGGCAGGTACATCGAGAGCAGGATCGATCCAACAATTCCCCCCACAATGACAATCATTGCCGGTTCCAGCATCGAGGTCAGAGCCTTGACCGTGGCGCTTACTTCGTCCTCGTAGAAATCAGCAACTTTGGAGAGCATCACATCAAGTTCACCGCTCTCTTCACCGATTTCCAGCATGCTTGTCGCCATGTCTGGGAAGACACCCTTGCTGGCCAGGGCGACGCTGATTGGCACACCTTCAAGCACATCCTGGCGGGCGGATACGATCGCGGCACTGATCATGGCGTTGCCTGCCGCTTCACGCACGATCTCCAGCGAGATCAGGATCGGCACCCCGGCGCGCGAGAGGGAACTCAGGGTCCGGCAGAACTGGGCCGTGGCCGTTTTCGTGATCAGGTTTCCGAACAGTGGCAGGCTCAGCACCAGGGCATCCACCTGGCGTCGCCCGGTTGCGGTGGCGTAGTGGCGGCGGAACACCAGCAGCAACAGCAACAGAATCATGACCACAAATAGGCTGAAAGAGGAGCGTAAAAATGCACTCAGATTCACCATCATCAGGGTGAATGGAGGCAGCTCTGTGCCCAGGTCCTTGAACACTCCAGCGAAGGTTGGAATCAGGAAGATTGTCATTCCCAGAAACACGGAAATCGCGATCACGAGCACCGTGATCGGATAGCCGAGGGCACTGCGGATCTGGTTGCGCAGCCGGGCGTTGGTTTCCAGCAGCATCGCCAGGCGTTTGAGGGTGTCATCCAGCACCCCCCCTGCTTCGCCTGCCTCGATCATCGCCAGGCTGAGGCGATCAAAGACTTTCGGCCACTGCCGCATCGCTGCGCCGAGGCTGCTGCCTTCATTCACGTCGCGGCTGACGGCCTGCAGGGCCCGTTGAAACAGGCCGGCTTTCTGTTGTCTGGCCAGCAGGTCGAGGCCACGCACGATCGGGATGCCGGAATCCACCAGTGCAGCGAGCTTGTTGAACAGGATCGCCTTCTCGCGCACGCTGGGCCCCTGTTCCAGCCACGCTTTCAGCCCTGATGGAGCTGGGTTTGTCCTGGCGGTGGCGGCTGCGGTCTGGGCGACCAGAGCGGTGGGGCGGATGCCGCGGCGGCGCAGCTGGCGGCGGGCCTGCTCCGGGCTGCCGGCTTCGATCTGCAGCTGCCGCGGCTGGCCGCGGCTGCTGGTGTAACTGGCGAGATAGGTGGCCATGGCGTGGCGATCAGGGCGTGTCGCTGAGCAGGCGGGCCAATTCGTCCGGTCGGCTGGAGCGGGCCTGAGCTTCTTCCAGGCTGATCACGCCTTGTTGCACCAGATCGGCGAGCGCCTTGTCCATCGTCTGCATGCCCAGCTGGCCACTGGTCTGGATCTGTGATTGGATCTGGGCTGTTTTGCCCTCCCGGATCATGTTGGCGATGGCCGGTGTGTTGAACAGGATCTCCTGAGCGACCACCCGGCCGAGGGCGCCGCTGCCGGGGTTGCGCCGGCGGCAGAGGGTCTGGGCGAAGATCGCCGCCAGGTTGCCGGAGAGCTGCACCCTGATCTGCGGTTGTTGATTGGAGGGGAAGACATCGACCATCCGGTCGACCGTCTGGGCTGCGGAACTGGTGTGCAGCGTGGCGAAGACCAGATGGCCGGTTTCGGCGGCCGTGATCGCTAGCTGTATGGTTTCAAGATCGCGTAATTCTCCAACCAGGATCACATCGGGATCTTCACGAAGTGAAGCCCTGATAGCATTGCTAAAGCTGTGGCTGTCGTCGGGAACCTGGCGCTGATGAATCAGTGATCGTTCACTTTTATAGAGATATTCGATCGGGTCTTCGATGGTGATGATGTGTTTAGATCGATGCTGATTGATGTGATTGATCAGGGCTGCAAGCGTGGTTGATTTGCCCGATCCTGTCGGTCCGGTCACGAGCACCAGCCCTTTCGGTAGCTCGCAGACCGATGCAACACGCGCGGAGAGGTGCAGGCTCTCCAGGCTTGGGATGGCGTTGCCAAGGGCGCGAATACAGGCGGCGTAGGAGCCCCTCTGGCGATAGATGTTGATCCGGAACCGGCCGACATCGGCGATGCCATAGGAGAGATCAAGCTCCAGGGTCTCCTCGAGCTGGCGCCGCTGTTCGTTGCTCAGCAACGACAGAATCATTCGACTGCAGTCCTTCTCACTCAGGGGGGCGGACCCCATCGGCGTCAACTCGCCGTTGAAGCGGCCATGGGCGGGATCACCGGCCGCCAGATGCAGATCACTGCCTCCATGCAGCACCAGCTGGCGCATCAGCTCTTCGATCGTGGGCTCCATTCAGTGCCGGGGGGTGATGCCTGGGGTGATCATCGGCGGCTCGTGAGGCAATAGGGGCATTCCAGCCACTCATCGCGCAGGCCGGCGCCACAGCCCTGGCAGGTGAGGGTGCTGAGGGAATGTGACCGCCGTTCTGATTCCAGTCCGGCATCGGTGAGCAGCATCCGCTCCACCTCCTCCAGGGTGGTCATGCCCTGGCGCACCAGGTTGAGGCCATAGCCAAGCAGGGTGCGCATGCCGCTCTCCAGGGCCAGACGTCGCAGCACTTCGGTGCTGGCGCGCTGGGCGATCGCCGTGGCCAGGGTTTCATTCATCCGCAGGATTTCGTAGACCCCCACCCGACCGCGGTAGCCACTGCCCTGGCAGCTCGGGCAGGTGCTCTCGGATGGTTCTCCGGCGTGTCGGTGGCAGGCCTTGTAAAAGGTCACGCTCGTTTCGCGACTGGCCAGCAGTCCGAAGCGTCCGAGTTCGTCCGGGGTCGGCTGATAGCCGATCCGGCAGTCCGGACAGACCCGCCGCAACAGCCGCTGCGAGACGATGCCCAGCAGGGAAGCGCTGACCATGAACGGCTCGACGCCCATCTCATCGAGCCGGGCGATGGCGCTGGCGGCGTCATTGCAGTGCAGGGTGGTCAGCACCAGGTGGCCGGTCAGGGCTGATTCGATCGCTGTCTTCGCCGTTTCCAGATCCCTGGTTTCACCCACCAGCAGCACATCCGGGTCCTGGCGCATGAAGGCCCGCAGGGCGGTGCTGAAGTCGTAGCCCTTGTCCCGGTTGACCTGGGTCTGGGTGATGCCCTTGAGCGTGTATTCAATCGGATCTTCGACCGTGGAAATGTTGATTCCCGGCTCGTTTCTTTCCGAGAGCAGGGCGTAAAGGGTCGTTGATTTGCCCGATCCTGTCGGACCGGTCACCAGCACCATTCCGAAGGGCTGGGATCCCAGTGATCGCAGGATCTGTCGCGCCTCGGCATCGGTGATCAGGGTGTCGAGCCCCAGGGCGGTGGATCCGTTGTCGAGCAACCGCAGACACACCTTCTCGCCATAGCGGCTGGGCAGGGTGCTGACCCGGAAATCGGTGACCCGGCCGCGATAGAGACGGCGGAGGCGGCCGTCCTGGGGCAGACGACGTTCGGCGATGTCGAGGTCGGCCATCACCTTCAACCGTGAGGTCACGGCAGGAATCAGATGGGCCGGCAACCGTTCCGGTTGCGGTTGCAGCACCCCATCGAGCCGATAGCGGATCGTCAGCCCGTCCTCCTGCGGTTCGACATGGATGTCGCTGGCATCGCAGCGGAGCGCCGCGATCAGGATCCGGTTCACCAGGCTGACCACCGGTGAGCTGCTCGGATCGCCATCCGTGGCCTCGAGATCCTCGATGTCGTCGGCTTTGCTCGACGCCGGTCGCCCGCGTGGCGTCAGTTCCAGGCCCTTGAACAGGGTGTCTCCGGAGGGTTC
>JBEDHF010000058.1:0-2750 GCA_041174245.1 Cyanobacteriota bacterium | reverse complement strand
CCGGTCTTCTGTGGAGATGTACGAGAACAATGGGCCGGTGCGTTCCTGCTGGCCGCGCATCCACTCAGTGCCGTTGAACCATTGTCCCGCAGCGGGCTGGGTTTTTCAGCAGCCTCCTAGGAACCACCACCGACGATGGTGACGATCTCCAGGGCGTCGCCCGCCTGCACGATCTGCCCAGGCCAGCGGCCCCGGGGCAGGATCTCGCCGTTGAACTCCACCACCACCAGCCGCGGTTCGTAGCCGGCATGGCGCAGCAGCTGCTCAAGGTTGAGGCCGGCGGGCGCCTGCTTCTCCTCGCCGTTGATCCGCACCGTGAGCATCGCTTCACTCATCACTGGTTCTCCTGGGGCTGAAGGGCCGCCAGCAGCTCACGGCTGGCGGCGCCGGGATCGGCGGCAGCCGTGATCGCCCGCACCACCGCCACCCGGCTGGCGCCGGCCGCCAGCACCAGCGGCAGGGTGGCGGCGTCGATGCCACCGATCGCAAAGAAGGGAATCGGGCAGTGCTCCACCGCCTGGCGTACGTACTCGAGGCCCACAGGCGCCTTGCCGGGCTTGGTGGGGGTGGCCTGCACCGGTCCGACACCGACGTAATCACAGCCTTCGGCCAGGGCCTGCTGCAGCTGGGCGAGCGCATGGGTGCTGCGGCCGATCAGCCGATTCGGCCCGAGCAGCCGCCGCGCTTCGGCAGTAGGCAGATCGTCCTGGCCGAGATGGACACCATCGGCCCCCACCGCCAGGGCCAGGTCGATCCGGTCGTTGACGAGGAACAGGGCGCCATGGGCGGCGCAGCGCTGACGCAGGGCCCGGGCCTCCTGGAGCCGCTGGCGATCGGTGAGGCCGGCGATGCCCTCCTTGGCGCGGTACTGCACCAGCCGCACCCCCGCCGCCAAGGCGGCCTCCAGCAACGGCTCCTGCTCCGGTCCATGGCCGACGATCAGATAGAGGCGGCACTGGGCCAGGCGCTGGCGGCGGCCGGGACCATCGAGGCGGGCCTGCAGCAGCTCGGTTTCGAGGTCGTAGAGGCCGTAGCGGATCGCGGCCGCCTCCTGGGCGAGGGCGCCGGGCCGGCTGCGCCCGAATTCCTCCAGCACCCGCAGCGCCTCCTGGGCCCGGGCCGCATTCGCCGCCACCACCGCCCAGCCGCCGCCGCGCTGCTCCTGGGCGGGATGGGCCAGACCCGCGGCCGGATCGGTGGCGGTGTGGCGCGCCAGCTTGTAGCGCTCGTCGTGGACGAGGCCCAACCGCTGACGCATGTCCTTCAGTCTGGCCACCAGATCGGGCCGCTCCAGCACGAAACGGCACCAGTCCTCGAGCACCCGCAGGCCCTCCCTGGCGCGATCGAGGTTGGCATCGAGCAGACGATCCACCGCCTGCTGCTGATCACGCGCCTCGCTCGGCGGCAGGATTCCTGCCTCTGCTGAGCCGGCGGCAGCATCGGGCGGTGGGGTGGCGCTCATCTCCGGTGGCAACGTCGTGGAAACGTCAGTGGTGGTGGCTGGTCTCAGTGTGGGGGATCACGCACCGCCGCTGCGCAGGCCACAGACCGGCGCCGAACGGTCCCTTTAGGGTGGGGCCACCGATCGCAGGCGCCGCGCCGCTTCCGCCGATGGAACCTGGGGGATCCGACCGTCCGATGCTGGTGCTGGTGTCAGGGATGCTGCTGCTCGGCGGCATCGCCCTGTTCATCGCCTGGGGCCTCAGCCACGCCTATCCCGGCGTCTGAATCCAGCGCCAGCAGCTGCCGGGCCTGCTCGGCATCGGCACTGATCTGGGCGATCAAGGCCTCGAGCGATCCGAAGGCCTGCTGGCTGCGCAGCCAGCGCACCGGCTGCACCACCAGCTCCTTTCCGTTGAGCGCCAGCGAGCGATCCAGCAGGTGCACCTCCACCGCGGAGGGCGCCTCTGGATCAACCGTGGGCTGGGGGCCGAGATTCATCACCGCCGCCATCGGCTCACCCTGCGGCAGCCAGGCCCAGGCGGCATACACCCCCTCCTTGGGCAGGAACTTGCGGCCATCGATCTGCAGGTTGGCGGTGGGCCAGCCCAGCTTGCGACCGAGTCCGCGACCGCTGTGCACCACACCGCGGAAGCGGTAGGGGCGCTCCAGCAGGGTCCGCGCCTCCTCGATCCGTCCGGCCGCCAGGGCGCGGCGGATGCGGCTGCTGCTGTAGCGGCCGCTCTGATCCGCGAGCATCGGCAGCACCTGCACCGCCAGGCCGCGCGCTGCACCGAGCTGCTGGAGGGTCTCGACCGTGCCGCTGCGGCCGGCGCCGAAGCAGAAGTCAGCCCCGACCGCCACCTGCCGGGCCTGGAGCTGAGCGATCAGCACCTGATCCACGAACGCTTCGGGGCTGAGGGCCGCCAAGGCCCTGTCGAAAGGCACGAGCACCAGCTGGCGGATTCCGAGCGGTTCGAGCAGGTCCAGCTTCTCGGCCGGCAGGTCGAGCCGCAGCCGCGGCTCCCCCCGAAGCACCTCGCGTGGATGGGGCCAGAAGCTGACCACCGTGGGAATCAGCGGTGCCGGCGCCGAGGCCACGGCCGCGATCACCCGCCGATGGCCGTGATGGAGGCCATCAAAGCTGCCGAGGGCCACAGCCGTGGGGCCGAGGGCCTCCTGGGGTGATCGCAGCGGGATCAAGGGAGCGTGCGGAGGAACTGGATCAGGCAGCCCGGGAGCGCGAAACCCTGGCGGCAGGTCGGGCGCGATCCGGGCGGCCATCGGCGGCCTGGGCCATGGCAGCCACA